>WFOP01000136.1 GCA_015487985.1 Hyphomicrobiales bacterium | reverse complement strand
ATGCTGGCGGCAATGGCCGACCGGATAATCAAGGGCGCCCTCACCTATCGAACCCTGCTGATTTGGCCCTATGCAGTGGCGCCGGTGATCGCGGGGGCTTTGTGGGTATTCATGTTTGACCCGACTTTGGGGATATTTGTTTATGCCCTCAAAATGGTTGGTATCGAATGGAATCACAAGCTGGACGGCAATCAGGCCATGGCGCTGGTGGTGATGGCCTCGGCATGGAAGCAGATTGCCTATAATTTCCTGTTTTTCATCGCCGCCATGCAGTCTATTCCAAAATCGTTGATTGAAGCGGCGGCCATTGATGGCGCAGGCCCGGTAAAGCGTTTCTTTTCCATCATCTTTCCCCTCATCACGCCAACGACATTTTTCCTGCTGGTGGTGAATGTGGTGTATGCGTTTTTTGATACGTTCGGCATCATTCATGCCGTCACACAGGGGGGACCGGCCAAGGCCACCGAAATCCTGGTTTACAAGGTTTATAATGACGGCTTTATCGGCCTTGATCTTGGCGGCTCGGCGGCGCAGTCGGTGGTCCTGATGGTGATCGTAATTGCCCTGACCGTTATCCAGTTCCGCTACATTGAGAAAAAGGTGGAATACGCATGATTGAAAATCGCCCCATCATTACATTCCTCGCCCATGCAACGCTCATTCTGGGCATTGCAATCGTGGCCTTTCCCATCTGGATCACCTTTGTTGCATCAACCCATGATGCGGTACGCATGACACAGGTACCACTTCCCCTGTTGCCCGGGGATCAGTTTTTCATCAACCTGAAAACCACGCTGTTTGAGGGCGTCAGCGGCGCAAAAAGCGCGCCGGTGGGCATGATGATGCTCAACTCGCTGGTGGTTGCCTTATTGATTGCTTTCGGAAAAATTACTATTTCCCTGCTCTCGGCGTTTGCCATTGTCTATTTCAAATTTCCCTTTCGCATGGCGTTTTTCTGGATGATTTTCCTGACGCTGATGCTTCCCGTTGAAGTGCGCATTTTGCCCACGTTCAAGGTGGTGGCGGATTTGGGCATGCTCAATTCCTACTGGGGGCTGTCCATCCCGCTTATTGCATCGGCAACCGCCACTTTCATGTTTCGGCAGGTCTTTCTTACGGTGCCGGATGAAATGCTGGAGGCGGCGCGCGTGGACGGGGCCGGGCCAATGCGGTTTTTCTGGGATATTTTGCTCCCTCTTTCGCGGACAAATATCGCTGCTCTGTTCGTGATCCTGTTTATCTATGGCTGGAACCAATATCTGTGGCCTTTGCTGATAACCACCGATTCGAGCATGTTTACCGTGGTGATGAGTATCAAACAAATGCTTGAATCGGCAGAACAATCCCCGGATTGGCACCTGATTATGATGACATCGCTTTTGGCGATGCTTCCCCCCGTTGTTGTGGTTTTGAGCATGCAGAAAATGTTTGTGCAGGGCCTGACTGAAACCGACAAATAAGAACTATTTTGGAAAGCTGAATATGGCTGAAATTCTATTAAGCGGCGTTAGAAAATCCTACGGTACTGTTGAGGTTATCAAGGGCGTTGACTGGAAAATAAACAGTGGTGAATTTGTGGTGATCGTTGGCCCTTCAGGGTGCGGGAAGTCCACATTGTTACGCATGATTGCGGGGCTGGAAACCATCACCGAGGGGGAAATCTCCATCAATGACAAGGTGGTCAACGAGTTGGAGCCATCCGAACGCGATATTGCCATGGTTTTCCAGAATTATGCGCTTTATCCGCATATGTCAGTTTTTCAAAACATGGCCTATGGATTGAAAATCAAAAAAATCCCCACCGATGAAATCAAACGACGGGTGCAGCGGGCAGCGGACATTCTGGAAATTGGGGCATATCTGGACCGTTCACCGCGCCAACTCAGCGGCGGTCAGCGCCAGCGCGTGGCCATGGGGCGCGCCATTGTGCGGGAGCCTTCAGTCTTTTTGTTTGACGAGCCTCTTTCGAATCTGGATGCAAAGTTGCGCGTGCAAATGCGACTGGAAATCAAAAAACTGCAAGAGAATCTGGGAATCACCAGCGTTTATGTGACCCATGATCAGGTGGAGGCCATGACGCTGGGGCATCGGCTGGCAATTCTGAATGGCGGCGTCGTGGAGCAGTTGGGCACCCCGATCGAGATTTATGAAAAACCAAAAACAGTGTTCGTTGCCGGGTTTATCGGTTCTCCTTCCATGAATCTGATGGAGGCAAAATTCAATGAGAAAGGCGACGCGGTTGAACTGGCAAACGGGGAAGCAATCACCCTTGGCAAAACATTGTCCGAATATGGGGGCAAGCCCGTGACTTTTGGGGTGCGCCCCGAACATATCACCATGGCAAAAGGCAAAGAAAAAGGCGTCACGCTGCATGTAAGTGTTGTGGAACAGCTCGGCGCCGACACGCTGGTGCATACGATGCTTGGCTCAAAAGGCAAAGGCATGGTGGTGCGGCTCAGTGGCATTCATTCCCTTAGTCAGGGAGAAAACCTCAGCGTAACTTTCAAGCCCAAGGCCATTCACCTGTTTGACAGCCAAAGCGGTTTGCGGATCAATTAGATTTCGCTCTCCCAGGGAGGGTTGGCGCCGGGGCGCGACACGGTAATGGCGGCAGCTTTTGCGGCAAGCCGGGTTGCCTTGGACAATTGCTCCCGTGTCAAAGCTGCCAACCTGTCTTTCCCCAGCAGATGTTGCCGGTCCAGCGATGCCAGCAATCCGGCAGTGAACGTGTCTCCCGCCCCCACCGTATCGGCCACGGTAACTTTTTGCACCGGCTGCTCTATCTGAAATGATTTGGTA
>WFOP01000135.1 GCA_015487985.1 Hyphomicrobiales bacterium | reverse complement strand
CTTGGACAAAGCGGGGGTGAGATGAATAAACAAAATGCACGAAATACCGATGCCGATGACCGATTCATAGCGCGCCTGATATCCCAGACCAGAGGAAAATTCGGTATTCCCGCAATTGCCGTGGTCGTGATGAATTCCTCCGGCTTTCAAACCGTTCAGATTGAGGGAAACCGTATCCATGATGATGATACACCTGTAACCATCAACGATTTTTTCCACATCGGTTCATGTTCAAAATCCGTGCTGGCACTGGTGGCGGCAAAGCTTATCGATGAGGAAAAACTGACCTGGGAAACCGGTTTTTTTGACGTTTTTCCAAGCCTGAAGAAGGCTGCACTGGAAGAATATCATCACATCACTTTGGAAGACTTGCTGCTGTGCGAGGCGGGCATCAAACCCTATACGGGGAGCGACGAAAAATTCCCGCAAATCAAGTCAAAATCAAAAAGTCCGCAAATGGATTTTATCAAATACCTGCTCCAGCTCGACCCGGCATCCACCCCAAAGGCAAGCGGAAATTTCCCCCACCTTTATTCCAACGCCAGTTATACCCTGGCCTCTGCCATGCTGGAAAAAACCGCCGGGAAAAACTACCCCGAAATGATTAAAACCACCTTTGATGATCTGGGGTGGCAAACTCATATTGGCTGGCCGAACAACCTGAGCCCAGACCAGCCATGGGGCCACATGGTTTCTCCAAAACAAACCATGAAGTTTCCCCCCGGTCACGAGTATAAACTGCCTGAACTGATTGCCCCGGCGGGCGACATTTCCATGAAGCCGCTGGATTTCGCCGCCTATATTTTAATGTATCTGCAGGGGCTTCGGGGAGAACAAACCTATTTGAGCGCAAAAAACTGCCAAGCCATCCATTTTGCATATCCCGGATTTGCCCTTGGTGTGGGCAACAGCAAAATGGATGACATGAGATTTTCTGTCATCAACGGGTCGGCGGGAACGTTTTTCACACAGGCGGTTATTTTCCCCGATCAGGATTTTGCATTCACCATAATGATGAATGCCGGATCAGGCGCCGCCCAGATGCCGGCGGTGGAATGGATGACGGCAAAAATCCTCAAGCGCAAATTCAACTGGTGGTATAAATTCTGGCTTTAAGGCAAAGCGCACCATGGATTTGACATCCCGCATTTGACGCGTGGAATATGATTCCCCCGCGCATCAGGCGCTGCCACATTACCCTTATATGGTGTGGGCCCCTACATGGTGTGGGGTTGAGCAGCGATACCGTTAGCTGCCTGCATTTCGCGAACATAGCGAACAATCTGCGCAACATCTTCAGGGGTTACCGTTGCAATGGGGGGCATGTTACCAAAATTCCAGTGATGGGCACGCACACCGCCGCCTGCAGCGCGGAAAAATGCTTCGTCTGCATGATGGCCTGGGTTATAAATTGTGTGCACGAGTGGTGGCCCGACCGCCGTCCCAAAAGCATTTTGACCATGGCAGGACGCGCAATTGGCATCAAACAGGGTTTTGCCCTGCTGCCCCAACGCCGTCAGCTCCGGCACAATGGCGCTGCCCACCTGTATGTCGCCGCGCGAACTCGTGTTGTTCCCGGTAAACATAAGCACCAGCCCTCCAATAAAAACCCCGCCGATGAGTATGGGCATTATGAGCTGTTTTGCACGTTCAATCATGTTATCTTCCCGTTATGTTTTACAGGCATAGTTCTCTGACTGAGAATCTTTTGCACCTGCCAACATAGTACAGCCAAGAACAATTAAACGAATGTGACAGTTTCGCCTCTCACTTAATTGTGACCGGGTGGATGGAATTGCAACTGCTTAACCCAGCCATTTAACTTTGTGCACATGAGCGTTGTTTGCTTCCGCGAGAACCCGCGTTTCCCCATCGCTTTTGTCACCCCGCCAAAGCCTGAGCGTCAGCGTTGGCCCCAGACTGTCAAAATGTTCAAATGACAGCCATGCCACAGGCGCATCCGGGGTTGCCTCGGCCCCAACCTTTTGCATATGCGCGGTGATCCGGTTTTGAGCCACTTCTGGAAAATACTGAAAAGCAATGGAATGAAACAAGACCTGTGCCGTTTTTGATTTAACGTTTGCGGGAAATGTCCTTTCCACCCAATCCGCCCCATCACAGCTTTGTATCCGGGGCAAAACAGATCGCGCAATTTCAATCGCCGCCTCAGTGCGGGCCAAACGTTCGCCCTGGTCGGGCCAGATATAGGCCAGCAAACGCGCCCGATGCGCGGGATCGGCAACATTTAGCGGATTCAGGTCACAGCCGGCCCGCTCAATAATATGTGGTTCTTTTATGTCCGGCACCGGACCATGCCACAGGGGAGACAGGTAAACACCTGAACCTTTATATCCAAGCTCCCTGTTGCCGAATTTGTAAGCAAAGCAATCCATCAACAGGTTCAGTCCGGCGCTAGCCCCAAGTTCAAATATCGACAAAGACAATCCGGTTTCTCTGGCGATCACTCCCATCCCACAATAAAGCAGGGAAGAACGCGCCACTTCGTTGGTTTGGGGCGCAAAAGCCAGCCACTTGCATAATTCCTCATCGGCTTCAACAATCGCGCGCCTCAGGGCTTTCGTGAGGACAATTTTTGAGGGCAGGGGGTGGGGAGGATAAAGTTTTGCCAGTTCAGGCAAACGCCCGGCGCGCACAAGCCCGTGCAAAGCACCCGCTAGCCGCAACGCAAGCGCATCAGATGTGCCTTGCGGGTTTCCCGGCCAGTCAAAAACAGTTCTTCCGCACAAGGTGGACCGATCCAGCACTTCCCCGACAGTCAAAAGAACTTGGGCGGTAAACTCAGAACCAAGTTTTGCGCACCAGCCGGCCTGAACCCTGAAAATTTCGCGAGTTTCTTCGTCAGATAACATGTCTTATTATGACAGTAATATTGACCATTTTCAAGTTGGCGCGCATTTCCAAAGCTTCCAAAGAAATGCGTTAACAAGTAAATGCCTGTACCGACAGGCAGATACCCAAACCACACCGACAAAATAAATTCCCGCCACCGCTCAAATTCTACCAATCGCAACGCTCCCTTAACCGCTTGGCCCTATGTTAAAAACGCAAAATTAAACATGAGCGCGTTTATCCATGTCCACACGCCTTAAACGTCCGGCGGTCTTCCGGCATTTTCTTATTGGCACCCTGCTGATCAGCTTTCAGGTCTACCTGGCAT
>WFOP01000134.1 GCA_015487985.1 Hyphomicrobiales bacterium | reverse complement strand
TCAGCTGTTTGCCCTTGAGCGGATTGACTTCCAGATCATTGCCCCGCGTATGTTCGCCAATAATCATCCCCACATAAACCGGCACCCCCGCATCGATCAGCATCGCCCCGCGATCCTCAAGATTAAACAGGGCATAGGGCACCGATGTCCCATTCCCATTGGAAATCAAAACCCCGGTGCGCCGCCCCGGCAACGCCCCCTTGAAGGGCACAAATTCATGGAAAACACGGTTGAAAATTGCCGTGCCCCGCGTGTCGCTCATCAGTTCGGGCTGATAGCCGATCAAAGCGCGCGTGGGCACATGAAGGGTCAACCGCGTCCGCCCGGCGCCAGAAGGGCGCATATCCACCAGCTCCCCTTTGCGCTCGGTCAGTTTTTGCACAACAGCCCCTGAATGCTCATCATCCACATCGATTATGACTTCTTCCACCGGCTCCAGCTTTTTGCCGTCCTCCTCGCGGAACAACACCCGTGGCCGCCCAACGGTCAGTTCAAACCCTTCGCGCCGCATGGTTTCAATCAGCACCGCCATTTGCAATTCGCCGCGCCCGGAAACTTCAAAACTGTCCCCGTCATCGCCCCGTTTCATTTCGATGGCCACATTGCCTTCAGCTTCACGCGTCAAACGATCCCCAATGACCCGACTTTGCACCTTGTCCCCCTCTTTACCCGCCAGCGGCCCGTCATTGATACGGAACGTCATTGACAAAGTGGGGGGATCAATCGGCTGGGCTTTAAGGGCTTTGGTGACGCTGGGCGCACAAATCGTATCGGCAACCGTGGCTTTTTCCAGCCCCGCCAGAGACACAATGTCCCCCGCCCGGCCCTGCTCCACCGGTTGACGCTCCAGCCCACGAAAGGCCAGAACCTTGGAGACACGGGCCTTTTCAACCACTTCACTGTCCCGGCTTAGCGCATGCACCGCATCGGTTGCCTGCACATGGCCGGACAGGATTTTCCCGGTCAGAATACGGCCCAGAAACGGATCCCGCTGAATAGTGGTCACCAGCATCCGAAAGGCCCCCTCTTCGATACTGGGTCGCTTCACATGCTCCAGAACCTTGTCCAGCAATGGCCCCACACTGTCCTTTGGCCCCTCGGGAGCCGGTGCCATCCACTCATTTTTTGCCGAACCGTAAAGCACGGGGAAATCCAATTGTTCCTCGTTCGCCTCAAGTGCAACGAACAGATCAAATATCTCGTTCAAAACCTCGTCATGGCGCTCGTCGGCCTTGTCAATTTTGTTGATGGCCACAATCGGCTGTAACCCCAGCGCAAGCGCCTTGCCCAAAACAAATTTGGTTTGCGGCATTGGCCCCTCTGCCGCATCCACCAGCAAAACCACCCCGTCCACCATGGATAAAATACGTTCCACCTCACCGCCAAAATCCGCATGCCCCGGCGTATCGACAATATTGATCCGCGCCTGCTTCCAGACCAGCGATGTGACCTTGGCCAGAATGGTGATGCCCCGCTCCCGCTCCAGATCATTACTGTCCATCATCCGCTCGGTTGTGTGCTGATTTTCACGGAACAATCCTGATTGTTTCAAAAGAACATCAATAAGGGTGGTTTTGCCGTGATCAACGTGGGCAATAATCGCAATGTTGCGCAAAGACATGAATTTCAGAACCATCTGTTAGGGGAAAACTCGCTGGCCTTAGCCCAAGCCCCATTAAAGCACAAGTGAATTATGGTTTTGCGCTGGTGCGATTATCGGCGCACACCTATAGATCCATCACCCGGTCCAAAGGCATCGCCGGCAAATCAATCCCCAGATCTTTGGCCGCCCGCACTTCAACGGTGCGCAACAATTCCTCAATCGAATATGATGGCAATGGCCGGCTGAACAAATATCCCTGCACCTCATGGCAGCCAAGATCACGCATAAAGTCCAGCTGACATTCCTTTTCAACCCCCACCGCGTTCATCACAATTCCCAGCGAACGCCCCAGATTGACCACGGCCTTGGCAATCTCGCGGTTTTCCTGATTGGCGGCATTGTCAGCGACAAAGGAGGGGTCCAGATTTATCTTGTCAAAAGAAAAAACCTTAAGCCTGTTGAGTGACGAGGTTTCCTTGCCAAACTCATCAAGACTTAGGCGCACCCCCAGGGCTTTTAATTCATGCAGAATTTTTGTCGTGGTGGCAGTTGCCTTTTCCAGATGCTGTTCTGAAATGCCCAGTTCAAGGCGTGCCGGATCCAATCCTGATTTTTTTAGCGCCTGCTCAATGGCAATCACCAACCCTTTTTTGCCGACCCGGAACGTGGGCAGATTGATGGAAACACGCACCTGATCTGGCCAGTTCGCCGCCTCCAGACAGGCCCGCTCGATGATCCAGTGAGCCAGGTCGTCAAACACACCCGTCTCCTTGGCAAGTTTCAAAAAGTCCTCACTTACCAAGCGCCCGAGCCGGGGATGCTCCCAGTTAATCAATGTTTCGCATGAACTGATGCGATTGCTGCCCAACTCCAGAATGGGCTGAAAAGTCAATGAGAACTGATCTTTGATCATCGCGGATTTAAGATCATCCTCCATGCTCTGGCGTTTATGAATGTCATCATCCATACTTTTTTCAAAGAAATGGAAACATCCCCTGCCCTCGTCCTTGGCCCGATAAAGAGCGCGGTCCGCGTTGCGCATCAGAGCGTCCCCGTCTGTGCCGTCGGTTGGTGCAACCGCAATCCCGATTGAGGTGCCGATTTTTATCTGGTGGCCCTCAACGCTCATGGGTTTGGAGAAATCAAGCAGAATACGTTTGGCCAGCACGGATGCCTGTTCAGGTTTATCAAGAGGCCCAAGCAGACACATAAATTCATCCCCCCCCATGCGCGCGGCAACTTCGTGATCACGCACGGCATTTTTCAACCGTGCCGCCGCCTGTTTGAGCACTTCGTCCCCCACCCCGTGACCCAAAGTGTCATTCACTTCCTTGAAACGGTCCAGATCAAGGCACAACACCGCCATCATCTCTCCCCGGGCGATGCGCGATTCTGCTTTTTTCATCTCATGGGAAAAATAATTGCGATTGGGCAGACCGGTTAAATCATCGTGCCGGGAAATATGGCGAATATGTTCTTCTTTTTTCTGACGCTCTGTAACATCCTCATGGGTCGACACCCATCCCCCGTCTTCAATGGGACCATAGGACACCGCAATATGTCGCCCATTGTGCATTTCCCAGATTTTCGTCACCGGATCACACCCCACCTTGAGGTCCTTGACCAGATCAGTCAGCGAACTGGCCACCGCCTGCTGAGAAAAATTCCTGGGCGTTGCCCCCACGGATTCCCGATAAGCCATCATCGACTTGAAAGATGTGCCAGGTCGCCCGTATTCCTCCGGCAACTGATAAATTTCAAGATAAGGCTGATTACAAATAACCAGATTTTCATTGGCATCGAACATGGCCAGCCCATGGGCCATATTGCCCACCGCCGCATTAAATCGGCTGTTTTGAATTTTTAATTCCGCTTCGCGGATTTTAGCCGCCTTCACCCGCTGGCGTTCTGCACTGACATCCTCATGGGTTGACACCCACCCCCCGTCCCCGGTGGGACCATATGTGGAGGAAATGTAACGCCCGTTGGTCATTTCCCAAATCTGGCGAACCGGCTCCCCCCCCACCTGCATTTGCAGGGCAAGTTTCTTCACCTTGTGCGGTTCATCTTTTTGATCCTCAATCAGACGAGACCGGGGAAACGATGCCCGATAATCCAGCACATCCTGAAAAAGCGTTCCAGGGCGGCCCAGTTCAGGGGGAAGATCAAAAATCTCCAGGTATGCTTCATTGCAAATAACCAGTTTTTCATCGGCATCATACATGGCCAGTCCATGGGCCATGTTACTCACCGCCGCGCTGAACCGTTTATTCTGCAATTCAAGTTCAGCCTCGCGCACCCTGAGGGCATCAATGCGCGCCCGCTCTTCGGTCACATCCTGATGAATGGAGACCCACCCCCCCTCATCCGTGAGTTCGTCAACAATGGAATAAACCTTGCCGTTTTCCATTTCATTGACCACGACTGAAGATGCCCCTTCCTTCAGGGATTTCACAAAGAGGTCAGTATCATCATCAATGCGTCCCTTGGGCACCAGACCCGTCTGCATAATGCTTTGTACAATATCATGAAAAGAGGTTCCCCGCTTGTTCAGATTGTCCGGCAAACTATACAGTTCACGATATTTTCGGTTGCAGATTACCAGCTTTTCATCGGCATCATACATGGCCAGCCCGTGCGCCATGTTTTCAACCGCAGCATCAAAACGGTTATTCTGCAACTCCAATTCCGCCTCGCGCACCTTGAGGGCATCCAGTTGCAGGCGGGCCGCTGTAACATCCTCATGGGTTACCACCCAGCCAACGCCGGGGTGCCGGGCCACTGCAACTTTAATGCTGCGACCCAGAATCTGTTTTTCAACGACAATCGGATTATCCGGGTCCTGATGATCGAAAAACTCATCCCGCATGGTCTGATAGGTCTTCTCAAGATCCTCAACATCAAGCGACCCCTCTTCAACGCGAATCTTGATCAGGTCCCGCAAAGATATGCCCTTGACTATTTTTTCAGACTTGAATTGATAAACATCAAGATAGCTTTGATTAAACAGCGCCAGATTAAGATTTTCATCCCACAAGGAAAATCCGCACGGCATGGATTCAATCGCAGCCTCAAACAGCGCCAGTTCCGTTCGCACAGCACGATTTTTAGCCGTGTCTTTATCTGCTGATGAATTGATCAAAACAGGTTTTTCCGCAACGCAATAATTCAACTGGTGCCATTTTGACAAAAACCGGTTGAGCGACCCTAAACTCACATTCAAGAAACCCCAAATTTTGCACTTATGGTTAACAAACCCATAACGTCAAATCGACGCCCCTTTCAGCACGGTGAAATTTTGGTTTTCACAATAAAACAACCCGAACTAAAGCAGGTTCCCTGTCATTTATTGCACTTGAATGGCATTTAGGAGAAATTGTTCAAACTTTTCTGATATTTGGCAAAAAATTCACGAACATTTATGCCGGTTTCAGGGCGACAAACCCACGCAATTGGCCTTGACAAAACTTAACAGACCCGGGCAGAACTTAACGGCGATTTCGCGAAGCATAGGTTTTCAGACGCAACGCATTGAGCCGGATGAACCCTTCGGCATCATGGTGATCATAGGTGCCGCTTCCCTCTTCAAAAGTAACCAGATCCTCAGAATACAGCGAGTTTTCAGAGCGTCGCGCAATAACATCTGCATTGCCCTTGTAAAGTTTGAGCACCACCTCCCCGCTCACATGGGTTTGGGAAGTATCAATCAACGCCTGCAACATATCACGCTCGGGTGAATACCAGAAACCGTTATAGATCAGTTCCGCATATCGGGGCATGATTTCATCTTTCAGATGGGCGGCCCCCCGGTCCAGAGTGAGGGATTCAATGCCCCGGTGCGCACTCAGTAAAATGGTGCCGCCCGGCGTTTCATAAATACCGCGCGACTTCATGCCAACAAAACGGTTTTCCACCAGATCAAGTCGGCCAATCCCGTGCCGGCCACCCAATTCATTGAGCTTTGTCAACAGGTTGGCAGGAGACATCACAATGCCATCAATCGAAACTGCATCCCCTTTTTCAAAACCGATGGTAATGATTTCAGGTTTGTCCGGCGCATCTTCAGGGCTTACGATACGCTGATAAACATATTCAGGCGCCACCTCGCCCGGGTCCTCCAGAACCTTGCCTTCCGAGGAGGTGTGAAGCAGGTTTGCATCCACTGAAAAAGGCGCTTCCCCCTGTTTGTCCCTGGGCACCGGAATCTGATGTTGACGGGCAAACTCGATCAGACGCGTGCGACTTTGCAAATCCCATTCCCGCCACGGCGCAATCACCTTGATCCCCGGATTTAACGCATAACATGCAAGTTCAAACCGAACCTGGTCATTGCCCTTGCCCGTGGCACCATGGGACACCGCATCGGCCCCGGTTTCAGCGGCAATTTCAACCAGACGCTTGGAAATCAACGGGCGGGCAATCGACGTTCCCAGTAAATATACCCCCTCATAAAGCGCATTGGCGCGAAACATGGGAAACACAAAATCGCGAACAAATTCCTCGCGCAAATCCTCGATATAGATTTCCTTGATACCCATCATTTCGGCCTTGGCCCGGGCCGGTTCCAGCTCTTCCCCCTGCCCCAGATCAGCGGTAAAAGTAACCACGTCACACTGATATTCCACCTGCAGCCATTTCAGAATAACCGAGGTATCAAGACCCCCTGAATAGGCCAGTACGACCTTATTGATATCCGCTTTGTTATCGTTGCTCATATCACAATTGCCCAATCTTGTTTCTTTGCAAATCTGGGTAAACGCGCCCTTGACAATATGCAAGCAAAACCGGTTCTTGAACAGAATAAGATTTACCCAGGACCGTTTTGAACATGCCGGACTTCATCCCCCATTTTTCAGTATTGCTGGCCTTTGGTGCCGCCACATTTGTTCTGGCGATCACCCCGGGCCCCGACATGGCCTATTTTATCTCCCGCACCATAAATTATGGAAAATCCCATGGCGTTGCAGCGGTTTTTGGAGCACTGAGTGGACTTTTTGTGCATACATTGCTGGCCGCTTTTGGCATTTCTGTGTTGCTGGCTCTGGCACCAACAGCATTTTTTACCCTGAAAATCATCGGCGCACTTTATCTTTTCTGGCTGGCCATCCAGGCCCTGCGCACCAATGGCACCATGGCCCTGCAAGGAAAATCAAATCGCACACCAACATTGAAACAAAGCTATTTCACCGGCCTTGGCATCAACCTCACCAACCCCAAGATCATATTGTTTTTTGTGACATTTCTGCCCCAGTTTGTTTCCAATGATGACCCCCATGCTTCGGGCAAGCTGCTGTTTCTTGGGGCTGAATTTCTGATAATTTCCACCCCCGTTGTACTGGGTGTCGTCCTGATGGCGGGCTGGCTGGGGCGCGTTCTGGTTCAATCCCAAAAGGCGCAACAGGCGCTGAACTGGAGCTTTGCAGCCGTATTTGCCACCTTTGCCATCACAATTTTAATGGTGGAAAGCAAACGCTGAAGCATGCCTCCCAAAAGCATGCCCTCGGGCTTGACCCGTGGGTGCTATCGGTTTTGAGATAAAAGACATGCGTTCAACAAGAAGATAAAGCATGTTGCGTAAATACGATTGAACCCAGCATGCTTTGGTTTGAAACGCCGGCATGAATTTTTTCAATACTGGATTGCGGTGTTGGCGATAACCACATTTATGCGCCGCTTAACGCGTCACGTTTCTTTTTGCTCAAACGTTCACTTTCAGACTTGAGCTGGCCGCAAGCGGCAAAGATGTCCCGGCCCCGCGGGGTGCGCACAGGAGAGGCATAACCCGCCTTGTTCACAATATCGGAAAACCGCTCGATGGTTTCCCAATCAGAACATTCATAAGGAGAACCGGGCCACGGATTGAACGGAATGAGATTTATCTTGGCCGGGATATTGGCCAGCAATCTCACCAGTTCGCGGGCATCCGCATCGCTGTCATTAACCCCCTTGAGCATCACATATTCAAAGGTAATCCGACGCGCATTGCTCACACCGGGATAGTTTTTACACGCCAGAAGCAATTCTTTGATCGGCCATTTTTTATTGATCGGCACGAGTTTGTTGCGCAATTCATCATTGACCGCATGCAGGGAAATGGCCAGCATCACCCCGGTTTCTTTTCCCGTCGCCTCTATCTGGGGCACCACCCCTGAAGTCGACAGGGTAATGCGGCGTTTAGATATGGAAAGACCATCGCCGTCTGAAAAAATCAGCATGGCATTTTTGACATTTTCAAAATTGTATAATGGCTCCCCCATTCCCATCATAACAATATTTGTAATGGCCCGGGTTTCCCCCCTGGGCACCAGCCCATTCACGGGTCGAGTGCCACCGGGGAAATCCCCCAGCAGTTCGCGCGCCATCAACACCTGACCCACAATTTCCCCCGCGCTCAGATTGCGCACAAGACGCTGGGTGCCCGTATGACAAAAACTACATGTCAGCGTACACCCCACCTGCGAGGATACGCATAACGTGCCCCGGGAAGGTTCGGGAATATAGACCGTTTCCACATCCACCGGCGGCAGATTCGGATTGGCCGGATCTTTGAAGCGAAACAACCATTTACGGGTTCCATCGCTTGAAACCTGTTCGGAAATCACTTCAGGGCGTTTAAGGGAGAAATTTGCAAGGAATAATTCCCTGGTCGCCTTTGAAACATTACTCATCTTCTCAAAATCTGTAATGCCGTTCACATAAATCCAGTTCCATAACTGACGGGTGCGCATGCGCGCCTCTTTGTCATCAAGACCAAGGGACACCAACAGTTTTTGAATTTCTGCGCGATCCAGACCGACAAGGTCCGTTCTGGCAAAACTGGAACTGGCGGCATGATCGGGGCCGGATTTTTCTGCTGCCAAATTTTTACCTGTTACCAAGTCTAGTGAAACCATCACGCTGATGCCTGTATCTGAAAAAATTGCCGGATAGCAAGCTGGGCTTATTACATGCCTTCAGGCAAATTCAAACCCAATTACACAATTGCCCGCCCCTTTAATGGCGCATAACCCGGCTTAATGATACAAAACCGCAGCCTGCGGGACGAAAATCAACAGGCCCTGTCAATAGCCCGCGATGCAGCGGTGGCGCCGGAAAGAGAATAGGTCTGCACAACCTTTACCCCCAGCGCACTTGTTCCCTCAATAATCAGCGTGGAACCCGCACGCAAACTTCGAGCAAACGAAGCGGCAATACTTGGATCTTCAAGCCAGGCCGCATCGGCGCTGGTAAACAGATTGAACACGTTTGATCCAACCTTTGCCACCGCAATACTGTCCGGGGCAAACTCAAACCCGGCAATCATGTTAAATTCTGCCCGCGTCCCTTCCGACACCCGGTGTGTCAGATATATATAGGCCTGCGTATAACCATCCGGTGTTGGAGAAATTTCCTTTGGCTTGGACATGGCAAAACATATGGGACCGCTGCCGTCATTGGCGGTAAAGGCAGACCAGTCCCGATAATCCCCAAGAACCTGCACGGATTGACCAAGGGCCGCACCGACCCCGCCAAACCCCAGAAGGATCAGAAAGCCAAATGTCCTGATTTTGATTTTCATTGCCAGATTTAATCTCATTACCAAAGAAGTGCCTCAATCTTAAAAAAGCTATTTTCAGGAAAGCATGGGCACTTCTATAGACCAATGGTACTTATCCGCAAGTCTGCGAGACTTTTTCCAGCGCTGCCGTAACCCCGGACAATGAATATGTATCCGTGGTATTGGTGCCCCGCTGAGAACGCGCTTTGACAGTCATGGATGAGCCGGCCTTCATGGCATTGACGATGGAACGCTCATCGCTGGGAATTCCCCAAAGGGTTGAAGGGGACTGCTGATCTTTATCAACCAGCGTTCCAAAACGTTGATTGCCGATAGACAGCTCACCTTCAAAATTGGGATCAAGGGGATAACCGAGCAATATCTGAACCTCATTTATGGTGCCTTCCCCCAAACGGTTCACCACCAGAAAATGTATCGGATCGCGATTGACATTTGTTGGCAGAGCCACCTGTGGCTGACTGGAAATATAGCATATCACACCTTTGGAATCCCGGGCTTTCCAAGCCGTCCAGAACTTGAAAGTTCCAAGATTTTCAATTTCCTGTGCCTGAACTGTGCTGATTGCCGGAACAAATCCAAGGCCCAGAACACTCAAGAGAATCAAAAGCGGGCGAAACAAAAAACTGCGTTTCAAAAAGCTGCGTTTATTGGCGTGCATCGGTGCATCTTTCTTTGGTAAATTCTAAAATTGTCTGCCCATTATCCTCTAACATGGTTACCAACCTGCAAAGAAAACCGGGCATTTGAATTAAATCGGAGCCTAGCGTGAAATTTGACCTTAATTGGGCATTCAACAGGTGAAAACAGGATGTTTGGATAAATAAGGATAACAAAGTCCTAATGCGATCAGGCGCAACAAATCCGGGCCTGTAAACCGTTCGTGCGGGCACTATTCTTGTGATTTGTGTCAACTGGTGCTAGTCAACATCAATCAAGCAATGTTTATCGGCAACTTCCCTTGAATTTGTCGCCAAAATAGCCATATTCACGCTAAGCAAATGTGAACCTTGGTTCCGCTAAACAACAACCATATCACGCAAAAGGATTTGATAATGGCAAATTTGGATCGTCAAAACTACAACGCACAGGCCGGATCCGGTGCGCTGATTGATGAGGGCCTGCGCACCCACATGCTCAGGGTTTACAATTATATGGGCATTGGTCTGGCTATAACCGGCGCTGTTGCCTTCTTCTTTTCCCAGTGGGCCAGTTCAAGCCAGGACATATTCAACCTGGTTTATCTTTCTCCCCTTAAATGGCTCGTGATGCTTTCACCACTGGCATTTGTGCTGGTATTGTCTTTTGGCATCAACAAAATGAGCTTTGCCACCGCCCAGCTCACCTTCTGGGCCTTTGCAACAGTCATGGGCATTTCCCTGTCCTCGATATTCTTTATCTACACCGATGCCTCGATCGCCAAAGTGTTTTTCATCACCGCGGCCATGTTCGGCACCATGAGCCTTTATGGCTACACAACCAAGCGTGACCTGACAGCAATGGGTTCGTTTTTGATGATGGGCCTCATTGGCATTATCATTGCCATGGTGGTCAACATGTTCCTGCAGTCCTCTGCACTGGAATTTGGCATCTCGGTTCTTGGCGTGCTGATCTTCGTTGGTCTGACCGCCTATGACACCCAGAAAATCAAGGAACTGTACGAAGAGCTTGATGGCTCCGAAGTGATGGGGAAAAAAGCCATTATGGGCGCGCTGACCCTTTATCTGGATTTCATCAACCTGTTCATGATGCTGCTTCGCCTGTTCGGCAATCGCGAGTAACACTCAGACAACAATTGCTTCAAAGCGACCGCGGCCCCTCATCGGGGTTCGCGGTCCTTTTAATTGGGGGACACGTTTATGTCTGATAATTCATCACTGGTTTTGTGCGACTACCACCATTCTCACATTGCACAAATTACCAAAATTTATGCCCATTATGTAAATAATACAGTCATCAGCTTTGATCTCACCGCCCCCGATATTTCCCATATGAAAGGAAAATTCGGCACCATTCGACGCAACAGGCAGCCCCTGATCGTGGCAACAATCAACGACAAACCGGTAGGCTACGCCTATGCCTCAACTTACCGCACCCGGCCCGCCTATCGCTTTACCTGTGAGAATGCCATCTATCTGGACCCTGAATATACAGGAAAGGGCCTGGGCTCGATGCTGATGAAAGAACTTCTCATCCGCTCAAAGGAATTTGGCTTCAACCAGATGATTGCCATTATCACCGATGGGGGGGGCGAATATGCAAGCCAGCCCGCAGGCTCCATCGCCCTGCATAAAAAATTCGGCTTTGAATTATTGGGCCGGTTCCCCCAGCTTGGTTATAAGTTCAACACATGGCACGGGATCGTGCATATGCAAAAAAAGCTGTAAAGCCCATCACATTTGCCCTGATATGATCCAGTGATAATCCGTTAGGCTTTAGCCCCCTGTTCCCTCAAATCAGTCGCTAAAGCTGTTCCCCCGGGCAAGGGTTGTTCCCCCCGATTACAAATGCAGCTGATAATCCCAACAATAGGATGCGCACATTACTCCCCAATACTGAAACCATGCAGTATTAACTTGCTGATATCAGGCAAAATCCAAGTTAAAAAATAAGGCAAGCGGGACAAAAAATGAGCCATAAATTGTCACATTTTTTCCCCGCTTGCGCCCGAATGTCTCATTAGAAACATTTCTATTGCCTCCAGAGGTCGGCTCTCATTAGGTGTTAATTGCCCCCAAACCATGAGACCTGAGTGAGCCGACCACCCCCCCTTTCTTCAACAATTTTGATCAATTTGCAAATATTCCTGCAAACCTTGCTCCCCCGTGCCTGGATTTTGATCCTGTTGAAGTTGTTTCGTTAGCTACATCTGATAAAGCGAAGCCCCCAGAATCGGGCCGGGCAATCCATCAATCTGTTGTTGAACCATGACCACGACCCCATCACTTTGTTCATCCAGAAGTTCGGACATTGGCAGTTGAATATGCGCGCCTTTTTCCGGGTCCAGAACCCCCACTGCGCGGCGCGATGTGACAACTTGGGCATAGGTTATGGATTTGCCCCGGTTTTCGCCCCGTTCAATATCAACAACAACCTCATTTTTGAATGTAACCAGATATACAACCCCCCCTTGTGCATTCTGAACCGGGTTGATGCGTGCTTCAAGCAATCCCCCATGATAGGTCAGATCAACAAAGATCGGCAATGTGGCGCGTGCAATTTCAGCATCAATATTCTCACGGTCAGAGCCAACATAATCGGCAACCCCGTTAATCACCATTTGCGGTGTATAAATGCGATTCTTTCCCCAGCTCTGGGCATAGGCGCGCTGCAAATCGGAATGGGCACCGCTGCCAAGCGTGTCTTCCCAGCCGATATAGTCCCAATAGTCCACATGATAGGCCAAAGCCAATACATTGGGGCGTTTTTGAATTTCAGCCAGAAATTCATCGGCCGGGGGGCAAGATGAACAGCCCTGAGAAGTAAACAGCTCCACCACGGCAATCGGATTGGTTTTGAATTCACCACCAACAACCGGCCCGGCAAGCGCCACAAACCCGCACACCACAAACACCATCAATTTGTGAGAAATTTTCATGGCATTACTATTAAGGGGCTTTGACAAATTTACCTATTCAATTTGCAGTGAGACAATCATGAAAACGAACAGGCGGGGCATTAACCCCGCCCCCAGTCACAGCTATTGCGAAACCAGATTGCGTAAAACATATTGTAAAATACCCCCGTTACGGAAATATTCCATTTCATTTTCCGTATCGATACGACACAAAACCGTGATGGTTTTTTGATCCCCGTTGGCAAACTCGATGTTCACCATGACATCACCGCGCGGTGAAATTGCGGACACATCGGCAATACTCACCTTTTCATCGCCGGAAAGCCCAAGGGACATCCAGCTTTCCCCTTCCTTGAACTGCAGGGGCAAAACCCCCATGCCAATAAGGTTGGAACGGTGAATACGTTCAAAGCTCTGGGTAATAACCGCCCGGACACCAAGCAGCAATGTGCCTTTAGCCGCCCAGTCCCGCGATGATCCGGTGCCATATTCCTTGCCCCCGAACACCACCAGTTCAGTGCCGGCATCACGAAAGGCCATCGCCGCATCATAGATGGACATCTGGCTGCCGTCCGGGCCTTTGGTAAAGCCCCCCTCGACCCCTTTGAGCATCTGGTTCTTGATTCTGATATTGGCAAATGTCCCCCGCATCATCACCTGATGATTGCCCCGTCGTGCACCATAGGAATTGAAATCCTTGGGGGCCACCTGTCCCTCCAGCAGATATTTTCCGGCAGGAGAATCGACTTTGAACGAGCCGGCAGGGGAAATATGATCGGTGGTGATGGAATCCGCAAACAACCCCAAAATCCGCGCGTCCTGCACATCCTTGACCGGCGCAGGTTCCATTTCCAGACCTTCAAAATAGGGGGGAAGCTGCACATAGGTCGAGGTGGGGTTCCAGTCATAGGTCTGCCCGCCAGACACCTCGATGCCCTGCCAGTTCTGATCCCCCTTAAACACATCCCCATAACGTTCCTGAAACATTTCGCGCGTAATGGAAGCGCGCACAATTTCCAGGATTTCCGCGTTGCTTGGCCACAGGTCTTTCAGATAAACCGGATTGCCTTCCCGGTCATTGCCAAGCGGCTCTGTGGTGATATTTTTGCTCATTTTCCCGAGCAGGGCATAGGCGACAACCAGCGGCGGCGAAGCCAGATAGTTGGCCTTGATATCAGGGGAAATCCGCCCCTCAAAATTTCGATTTCCCGAAAGAACCGCACAGGCAACAAGGTCCTTGTCCTTGATGGCTTCAGAAATCGGCGCGGCCAGCGGCCCTGAATTGCCGATACAGGTTGTGCAGCCATACCCCACCAGGTTGAACCCGAGCGCATCCAGATCATCCTGCAACCCCGCCTTGTTCAAATAATCCGTTACCACCTGCGAGCCCGGCGCCAGCGAAGTTTTTACCCACGGCTTCACACTCAAGCCCAGTGCCAGCGCCTTGCGCGCCACAAGGCCCGCCGCAATCAGAACGGAAGGGTTTGAAGTATTGGTGCATGAAGTAATGGCTGCAATCACCACATCGCCATGGGTAATGGAATAGTCTTCCCCTTCAACCGGAGACACCGGCTGATCACTTTTGGCAAATTCTCCGGCCAGGCTCTGGGCAAACTTTTTATCCGCCTCATCAAGGGAAATACGATCCTGAGGCCGCTTTGGTCCTGAAATCGAAGGTACAACAACCGACAGATCCAACTCCACCACATCGCTATAAACCGCCTCCGGTCCGTCATTGTCCCGAAACATGCCCTGCGCCTTGGCATAGGCTTCAACCAAATCAATACGCGCCTCGTCACGCCCGGTAATGCGCAGATAGGCCAACGTATCCTCATCCACGGGGAAAAATCCGCATGTCGCGCCATATTCAGGGGCCATGTTGGCAATGGTTGCGGCATCTTCAAGGGAAAGATGATCCAGCCCGGGACCGAAAAATTCCACGAATTTGCCCACAACACCTTTGGCCCGCAGCATTTCAACAATGGTTAGCACCAGATCGGTGGCGGTTACCCCTTGAGGCGTTTCCCCCACAAGTTTGAACCCGATAACTTCGGGAATAAGCATGGTCACCGGCTGGCCAAGCATCGCCGCCTCCGCTTCAATGCCCCCGACCCCCCAGCCAAGCACCGCCAGGCCATTAACCATGGTGGTATGGGAATCCGTGCCCACCAGCGTATCGGGATAAGCAACCGTTTCCCCATCCACTTCACGGGTCCAAACGGTTTGGGCCAGGTATTCAAGATTTACCTGATGGCAGATGCCGGTTCCCGGCGGCACGACAGAAAAATTGTCAAATGCGGACTGACCCCAGCGCAAAAACTCGTATCGCTCCCCGTTACGGGCATATTCAAGGGCGACATTTTTGGCAAATGCATCATCATTACCGAAATTATCCACCATGACAGAATGGTCAATGACCAGATCAACCGGCACCAGCGGATTGATTTTTTGCGGATCCGCCCCCAGCGTAACCGTTGCATCACGCATGGCCGCCAGATCAACCACCGCCGGCACCCCGGTAAAATCCTGCATCAAGACCCGCGCCGGGCGATAGGCTATTTCCTGCATTGAGGATTTTTTATCGAGCCAGGTGACAAAAGCCTCGATATCATCCCGGGTGACCGTTTTATTGTCTTCGTTGCGCAACAGGTTTTCCAGCACAACCTTGAGTGAATTTGGCAAACGCGAAATTCCGGGAAGCCCGTTCTTTTCCGCCTCGATCAAGGAATAATAGGTGTATTTCTTGCCGTTAACATCAAGAACCTGTTTGGCGTTAAAGCTGTTCAGGGATGTCTGTGTCATTGTAATTCCACCTATGATCAATTTGTAAAATTAGTGCAAAACGCACGCGTTGAGATTTGATTTGCCTTATAGGCTAATCATTTCAGGGTTGCCAGCCTTGAAGCGGATCAATATCTGTTCTTTTATGCAACACTTGGAAAACTCAACTTGGAAAACTCATCTCAAATCAGCAAAAATACCGATACGGGCACCACTACGGACACCATGAATTTTTTCCCGATTCGTATTCAGGCCCACAATGTTGAATGTACCCGTGACAGCCAGCGCATTTTTACCGGTCTGAATTTTGAAGTAAAATCTGGGCAGGCGCTGTTTTTGCGCGGCCCCAACGGCGCGGGGAAATCCACGTTGCTCATGGTGCTGGCCGGGCTGCTGCCATTTGAAGGCAAAATTGATTTTGGCCGCAAAAAAGAAGAAACGGACGAACTGCCCACCAGTCATCTCATTCACTTTGTCAGCCTGCTGAACGCCATGAAGCCGCAACTGACACTGGCAGAAAACCTCGGATTTTGGAGTCGGATGTTTGCCGGCACCACAAAACCCATCCCCTCTGCTCTAAAAAGGGCCGGCCTTGGCGGCCTGGATAATTTTTTGACCGGCCATCTTTCAACCGGACAAAAACACCGCCTTTCCCTGGCCAGGCTTTTGGTCAGCCCCCGCCCCATCTGGTTACTTGATGAACCAAGCTCGGCCCTCGATAGCGATGGCGACATCTGGGTGGCAAACCTAATCGAAGAACATTTATCCGATAACGGCCTTGTTATTGCCGCCACCCATCGCCCGATTTCCCTCAGGGAGGGCGTTGCACAATCCACCCTGACTTTCGCCAGGGGCCAAAGATGAACGGCTTTTTCACCATCATCCTGCAGGACTTGAAACTGGCGATCCGCAATGGCGGCTCCACCATTACCCTGCTCACTTTTTATATCTCCATTGGCGTCATCATGCCCATTGCCATTGGGCCGGACAAACAGCTTTTAGCCGCTCTTTCCCCCTCAATCGTGTGGATCGCGGCATTGTTATCAACCCTTTTGGGGCTTGAAAGACTGTTCGTGGCCGACCACGAAGATGGCACTTTACTGGTATTTACCCATGCCGACATTTCAATGCCCGCCATTGCGCTGGCCAAACTTGTTGCCCACTGGCTCATAACCGCCCTGCCCCTTATTCTGGCCACCCCGATTCTGGCTGTGATGCTGTTTATGGACTGGCCGACCTTTACCGCGATAATTCTGGCGCTTTTGCTGGGTTCTCCCGCCCTTATTGCCCTTGGCGGAGTGGGGGCCGCCATTGCGGTCACCTTAAAACGCGGCGGCGTTATTGCCCCCATTCTCATCATGCCTTTGGCCATTCCCGTTCTGATATTTGGAATTTCCGCCACCAACTCCATCGCCGGGCCCGGCGCCTCCAACGCGGCGCTTTTGTTCCTGAGCGCATTTTCTTTGCTCACATTGGCCTTTGCCCCGTTTGCTATTGCCCTTGCCTTGCGCACCGCAGCGGAATAGAAAAACCTGACCACTGTCATACGATGTCTTTTTCTTGAAAAATCAAAACAGCCCGGACCAAAATGACCCAGACCCAGACCACGCCAACAAAACAACCAAGCTGGTTTTCCCGCCTCGCCCATCCCGGTGTTTACCTGAGCTGGAGTGCCCACCTGGTTGTTCCCCTTATTGTGCTCACGATTGTGACCTTTGGCATCGGGCTCTGGTATGCTTTTTTCAACTCGCCCCCTGATTATCAAATGGGGGAAACGGTGCGCATCATGTATATCCATGTACCCAACGCATGGCTGTCTCAGATGGTCTATGCAATCATGGCCGTCTCCGCCGTTGGCTCACTGGTCTGGCGTCATCCCCTGGCCGATGTGTCCATGAAGGCCGCCGCCCCGCTGGGTGCTGCCTTTACCGCTGTGGCCCTGTTCACCGGTGCCCTTTGGGGACGCCCCACCTGGGGCACTTTCTGGGAATGGGACGGGCGCATGACCTCAACCCTGATTTTGTTTTTGATGTATATAGGCCTTGTTGCCCTGTGGAGCACCTTTAATGACCAGTCAAAAGGCGCGCGCACCATCGCCGTGTTCACCCTTGTCGGTGCCATCAACATTCCCATCATCAAGTTTTCCGTGGACTGGTGGAACACCCTGCACCAACCCTCCATTATCAGTACCGAGGGCCTGTCCATGCCCGCCTCCATCGCCACCCCCCTGCTGGTGATGATGCTGGCTTTCACACTGTTATTTTTCACCCTGCACATGGTTGCCATGCGTTCAGAAATCCTGCGCCGGCGCGCCAACAATCTGGAACGGCGCCATATCGCCCAGCAAATGGAAGCAAAACAATGATTGATCTGGGGCCTCATATCACATTCATCCTAAGCTCCTATATCGGAACCGCTATCGTGGTATCCCTGTTGATTATTTGGGTTTGGGCCGGTTCAAACAAACAAAAAAGACGCCTTGCGGATTTGGAAGCGCAAGGCATTGTCAGACGCTCACAAACGGAAAGCTGATCCCATGTCCCCCCAATTCAAACGTGGCCTGATCCTGTTAACCCCGCTTATGGTTGTGGTGGCAATGGCGTTCCTGTTTGCCACCACCATCAACCGTGACTCAACACTTTTGCCTTCCGTAATGATAAACAAACCGGTGCCCGAATTTACACTGCCCGCCATCGAAGGCATTGAAGACAATTCCCCCGGCTTCAGCTCCGCTGATCTGGTGGGCGAGGTCACCGTGGTCAACGTTTTTGCCTCCTGGTGCATTCCATGCCGTCAGGAACATCCGCTGCTGATGGATCTTGCCGCCACCTCAGATATAAAAATCTTTGGCCTCAACCAGAAAGACGCCCCCGAAAACGCCCGCCAGTTCCTGATGGAACTGGGCAACCCCTATGATGGTGTGGGGGCGGACACGCGCGGACGTGTCTCCATCGACTGGGGCGTGTACGGGGTGCCTGAAACCTTTGTCATCAACGCGCAGGGCATCATCACCTATAAACAAATAGGTCCCCTGAATGAAGACAGTTATCGTAACGGCCTTCTGCCCGCTATCGAGGCCGCAAAAAACTCTGACGCCCCGGCAACGTCAAACTAG
>WFOP01000133.1 GCA_015487985.1 Hyphomicrobiales bacterium | reverse complement strand
TGCTTTGAATAAAGGCAAAACGCATCTCGGGCTTGTTTCCCATCAGGTCATCCACCGCCTTGTTGGTGATTGTGCGGTCATGCTTGATGCTGACCTGAAGCAATGTGCGGGTTTGTGGTGCCATGGTGGTTTCTTTGAGGTGCTGGTGGGGCATTTCCCCCAGACCCTTAAAGCGGGTGACATCCACCTTTGAGCGCTTATGGAACTGGGTTTCCAGTAATTCGTCGCGGTGGGCATCGTCGCGGGCATAGTGAGTATTGTCGCCCTGCGTCATGCGGAACAGGGGAGGCAAGGCAAGGTAAAGGTGCCCATTGTCAATGAGTTGGGGCATTTCCTTAAAGAAGAGGGTCATCAAAAGGGAGGCGATATGCGCGCCGTCCACATCGGCATCAGTCATGATAATGATTTTATCGTACCGCAGGTCATCTTCTGAATAACGCTCGCGGGTGCCAACCCCAAGGGCTTGAATTATATCGCCAATCTGTTGATTGGCGGCGAGTTTTTCTCGAGATACGCCGGCGACGTTAAGGATTTTACCGCGCAGGGGAAGTACCGCCTGGTGCTTGCGGTTGCGGGCCTGTTTGGCCGAGCCGCCGGCGCTGTCCCCTTCCACAATGAACAGTTCAGCCCCCTGGGCGGCACTTGAGGAACAATCGGCAAGTTTGCCCGGCAGGCGCAGGCGCCGGGTGGCGCTTTGGCGGTCGATTTCTTTTTGTTTGCGGCGGCGCAGACGTTCTTCGGCGCGATCCAGCGCCCATTCCAGAAGTTTGTTGGCCTGATTGGGGGCGCTGCCCAGCCATTGGTCGAAGGCATCCCGAATGGCGGTGTCAACGATTTTTGTCGCTTCGGTGGAGGCCAAACGATCTTTGGTCTGACCGACGAATTCAGGCTCGCGCATAAATACCGAGAGCATCGCCCCGCAGTGGGAAAGCACGTCATCAGCATTGATTATGGAAGCGCGTTTATTGCCCGTGAGTTCAGCATAGGCTTTCAAAGAGCGCAAAATTGCGGTGCGCAGGCCCGATTCGTGGGCGCCGCCATCGCGGGTGGGCACCGTGTTGCAATAAGAGGAGGTAAAACCGTCGCCAACGAACCAGGAAATGGCCCATTCGGTATAGCCGTGGGTGCCGGGCTTGCCGCTGCTGCCGGAAAATATGTCGTCTACAATGCGCTGCTGCCCTTCTATGCGCCCTTCCATGAAATCGCGCAGGCCGCCGGGATAATGAAATACGGCCTTGGCGGGTACGTCATCTGTGGCCAGCGCATCATCGCAGGACCAGCGAATTTCCACGCCGCCAAACAGGTAGGCTTTTGCGCGCGCCATTTTGAACAGGCGGGCGGCGGAGAATTTTGCCTTGGGGCCAAAAATCTGGGCATCGGGATGGAAGCGGATTGTGGTGCCGCGCCGGTTGTGGACTTTTTCGCCCTGAGAGAGCGGTCCCCTGGCGTGGCCCCGGGAATATTCCTGCACATAAAGGGTTTGCTCGATGGCCACTTCCACCCGCAACGCGTCGGAAAGGGCATTGACCACAGACACGCCCACCCCGTGCAGGCCGCCGGATGTCTCATAGGCCTTGGAGTCGAATTTACCCCCGGCGTGCAGGGTGGTCATAATAATTTCAAGGGCGGATTTGTCGGGAAATTTTGGGTGGGCACCAACCGGAATGCCCCGCCCATTGTCCGAAACGGTCAAAAACCCGTCTTCGCCCAGATGTACCTCGATGCGCGAGGCATGACCGGCGATGGCTTCGTCCATCGAGTTGTCAATGACTTCGGCAAACAGATGGTGCAGGGCGGTGGCGTCAGTTCCCCCGATATACATGCCCGGGCGGCGGCGCACCGGCTCAAGCCCCTCAAGGACCTCAATGTCAGCGGCTGAATAGCCATCGACCTTTTTGTCCTGTCCGGGGGCTGGCTCACTGGTGCCGGCAAATAAATCGTTGGTTTGGCTCATTTTAGGTTCCGCTCGGGGCGAAGAAATTTTCGCCGAATCAATAATACCGTCTTTCAATAGCATACCAAAATGGCACAGGCATGTTGGGTTGGCGTTGTTTTTTCTCACAATTTTACGCCGGCATAATTCAATTATCTAAAGAGTTTCCCGGAAATCGGGGGGCTGGCGGGGTGATGAGGTTTTGTTAGGGAATCTTGCCAACTGGTTAGCGGCGTGTCGACACTTTTTTAAGTGCTCGGTGTTAGATTGCGGGCATACGGAATTTGTATGGAGTAACCGTATGCGAAGACAATTTGAAGGCGGCGAGAATTATCAAGCTGCCGGTGTTCCAAATGACTTCGCGACCGGATGGTTGCGGGCCGGATTTTTTAGTTTTGCGTACCGGCTTGCCCATCTTCGTCTTTCGCACTCCATGACCCTGTTTGCGTTGGCGAGCCTGTTTTATTTTCTTTGATTTTAGTTGCGAGGCTTTTTAAGCGGGATTGCTGATTGCAAACTCGCTCGCTCGCTTGATTGAGTTTGCTTAGTAGACCGCCACCGCTAATACAGTGTGTTCGCCAGATGATGGCGTATGATATGCAGTGTGTTTGCTTTCAGGGAAAACCGAATGAAGCGTCGTGACTTGATTAAAATGATATCATTGGGGGCTGCCGGGTCTTTTATTCCCTGGCGGGGTGCGCAGGCTGGCGGTGCTCCACTATTGGGATACTTGCGCACGAACTGGAGCCGCGATCCCTTTTCATTCGGTGCATATTCCTATGTGGCAAAGGGGGCAAGCCAGCGCGATCGGGTTACTTTGGGTGAGCCTATCCAGAAACGTGTTTATTTTGCCGGAGAATCTGTACATCCGACGCAAAGCAGTACTGTGCATGCTGCGTATGAAAGTGGAATTTCGACCGCGAAGGAAATCAAGCCATCTGATGCTACTCGCATTGCTATTGTTGGGGCGGGCATTGCCGGATTGGCGGCTGCAAAAATGCTTTCAGATGATGGAAAATCAGTAATTGTCTTTGAGGCACGCGAGCGGATTGGTGGCCGCGTCTGGAGCGATAACTCTTTGGGTGTCCCTCTCGATATGGGGGCAAGCTGGATTCACGGCGTGCGCAATAACCCCCTGACAAAACTTGCTCGTGAGGCCGATGCACAAACGATTGTTACAGACGAGAGCTATGTCATTCGGGGGGCAGGGGGGCGGCTGATCATGGATGAAGATGCACCGGACTGGCTTGAAAATGTAGTGTTGATACAACATGATGCAGGGGCTGATATCAGCGAGCTAAACTTTGATGCCTATATGGATGAAGATGAGTATCCGGGAGAGGATGTGATTTTCCCCGCAGGATATGAAAGCATTCTCAGTCCGCTTGCCGGCAATTATACGATAAGAAAATCAGAAGAAGTAGTGGCGGTTTCTTATGATGCTGGTGGTGTTAAAGTTGCTTCTAACAAGGGGACTGCCAGTTTTGATGCGGTGATCGTAACGCTGCCGCTTGGTGTGTTGAAAAAAGGTATGGTTGGCTTTAACCCCCCGCTACCTGAGGCCAAGCAGCAAGCGATCGAGCGGCTGGGAATGGGGACACTCGACAAGCTGTATCTGGTATTTGAGGAACCGTTCTGGGATCGGGATGTGACTTGGATTGTGACGCCTGAAAATGGTTTTCCAAGGGGACAATTCAATCAATGGCTCAATCTATACAAATATTTGGACCGGCCCATAATACTGGCTTTTAACGGGGGGCCGCCGGCGCTTGAGTTGTCCGGTCTGTCTGACCAGGATATTGTTGAACGTGCCGTTGCAACGCTTAAAAGCTCTTATTCATAACATTGATGATGCTGTTTTGAACCCGATGTTATTGTAACCGGTGTTATTGTAAACTGTTTGTGGCCGCCAAAAAAATGGGGCCCCGCAGGGCCCCAAAGGTTAGGGAGAACGTCCTTCTTCTTGAGAAGGTTATGCAGAGTAGTACAACTCGAACTCAACCGGATGTGGTGTGTGTTCGAAGCGGATGACCTCTTCCATTTTCAGTTCAATATAGGCGTCAATCTGATCGTCGTCGAATACGCCGCCCGCTTTTAAGAAGTCACGGTCTTTGTCCAGTGCTTCCAGAGCTTCGCGCAGGGATCCTGCAACGGTGGGGATTTCTTTAAGTTCTTCGGGGGGAAGGTCATAAAGATCCTTGTCCATGGCTTCGCCGGGATCAATTTTGTTGGCGATACCGTCCAGCCCCGCCATCAACAGGCAGGAGAAGGCCAGATAGGGGTTGGCCATGGGATCGGGGAAGCGCACTTCAACGCGTTTTGCATTTGGTGACTGTGCAAATGGAATACGGCAGGAGGCAGAGCGGTTACGGGCAGAATAAGCCAGCAAGACCGGCGCTTCATAACCGGGTACCAGACGCTTGTAGGAGTTGGTGGAGGGGTTGGTGAAGGCGTTGATTGCCTTGGCGTGCTTGATTACGCCCCCAATGTAATAAAGGGCTTCCTTTGACAATCCGGCATATTCGTCACCGGCAAACAGTGGCTTGCCGTTTTTCCAGATGGACTGGTTGCAGTGCATGCCGCTTCCGTTGTCGCCAAAGACGGGCTTTGGCATGAATGTTGCCGTTTTGCCGTAGGCGTTGGCAACCTGTTGCACGACATATT
This sequence comes from Hyphomicrobiales bacterium, assembly GCA_015487985.1. Taxonomy (GTDB): domain Bacteria; phylum Pseudomonadota; class Alphaproteobacteria; order Rhizobiales; family Devosiaceae; genus DROE01. The sequence goes on along the minus strand of WFOP01000133.1, from coordinate 997 downwards.
TATAGATTTGCACCTGGTCGGCGGATTCAATCATGGGCGCAAATTTAATGCCCAGTTCGTGCTGGGCCGCGCCCACCTCATGGTGGTGTTTTTCAGTTGTCACGCCCATGTCGGCCATGACGGTAATCATTTCAGAGCGAATATCCTGGGCGCTGTCCACGGGGGGGACAGGGAAATAACCGCCTTTCATGGGGACGTGGTGGCCGGTGTTGCCTGCTTCATAATCGGCGTCGGAATTTGTGCTCAGTTCATAATGGTCGAGTTTGAAACCGGTATTGTAGGGCTGTGCCGCATATTTGACGTCGTCAAACAGGAAAAATTCAGGCTCCGGTCCGAACACAACAGAATCGCCGGCGCCTGAAGATTTCAGAAAGGCCTCGGCTTTTTTGGCGGTTGAGCGGGGGCAGCGGTTATAGGGCTGGTAGGTGGCAGGTTCCAGAATGTCGCAATTGATGGACATGGTGGCCTGACCAAAGAAGGGGTCAACATAGGCGGAAGCGGGATCGGGCATCAACACCATGTCGCTTTCGTTGATGGCTTTCCAGCCGGCGATGGAGGAGCCGTCAAACATGGCACCTTCTTCAAACATGTCTTCATCGACAATGCTTGCATCCAGTGTGACGTGCTGAAGCTTGCCGCGCGGATCGGTGAACCGCAGGTCCAGGAAACGAATATCCTCGTCTTTGATTTGTTTTAGGATGTCTTGCACAGAACTCATCAGTTGTTCCTTTATGATTTGAGTTTGATGGCGGATGAAATAAAACTTACGGGAGAAAGGGGTGTCAGAGAGCGTCGTTCCCGCTTTCGCCGGTGCGGATGCGAATGGCCTGTTCGACCGTATAGACAAAAATCTTGCCATCCCCGATCCGGCCCGTCTGGGCGGCGTTTCGGATGGCTTCGATGGCTTTGTCAGCCAATTCGTCGGGGCAAACCACTTCGATTTTTACTTTGGGAAGAAAATCCACCACATATTCAGCCCCGCGATACAGTTCGGTAT
>WFOP01000132.1 GCA_015487985.1 Hyphomicrobiales bacterium | reverse complement strand
GATCTCACCGCTGGGGCGCATGCTGGACCCCATTGCAGACAAATTGCTGGTGGGGGCAATTATCATTGCCTTTGCCTATGAGGGCAGCTTTGACATGTTTTCGATCTGGGCCGCTCTGATTATCATGATCCGTGAAATTGGTGTTTCAGGCCTGCGCGAATTTTTGGGGGCCGAGCAAATCACCGTGCATGTAACGAACGTGGCCAAGTATAAAACCACGGTGCAGTTGCTCGCCCTTGGATTGATAATTCTGGCCCCGCTGGTGCCGATATTATTCTATCCGTCCCAAATCTTGCTCTGGCTGGCCGCTGTCCTGACCCTGATTTCGGGTTACCAGTATTTTGCCGGTGCCTGGCCTCATCTCAAAGAGACAAAAAAATGAAAATCCTTTATTTTGCCTGGCTGCGCGAACGTCTGAACAGAGGCGAAGAAACCGTTTTCCCCCCAGATTCGGTAAAAACCATCGCCGATCTGATGGATTGGCTGGCAGAAAACGACGAAGCCATTGCGCTGGCTTTTGAAAAACGCGACCTGATCAAAACCGCATTGGACGAAATAATCGTTGAACACGACACCCCCGTTAAAGACGCAAAAACCATCGCCTTTTTCCCCCCGATGACCGGTGGCTGACATGAGCATCATCGTGCGCCTGCAAAGTGAGATTTTTGACCCCGGTACTGAAACCAACGCCTTCCTGAAAGCAAATTCAAAAGCCGGTGCCGCCGTCACATTTACCGGTCTGGTGCGCTCAGAGCCCAAAAATCCCATTACCAGCCTGACCCTTGAACATTACCCCCCCGTGGCACAGGCCCAGCTTGAAGATTTCGCCCAAAAGGCCATAACCCGCTTTGATTTGCTCAAAGCCACAATTATTCATCGTTACGGAAAAATGCTGCCCGGCGAACCAATCGTGCAGGTAATGACCCTTGCCCCCCATCGCCGCGCCGCCTTTGAGGGGGCGGAATTCATTATGGATTTTCTAAAAACCGGAGCGCCGTTCTGGAAAAAGGAAACGGGTAAAAATGGCGAGGTCTGGGTGGCGGCAGAATGCCGCGACGATGACGCCAGGAAGCGTTGGGAGTAAAGCAGGTCGGAGGGAGAACACCGCCGAACGTGACAGGTGTCAGGTCACACCCCTAATCATCCACAAAATTTGCAAACATCACAATGTCGGTTTTCAAAAGACCAAGCGTATCGTAAAAAGCAACTGCCTCATCATTGTCAACTTCGGTGGCCAGCCAAAACTCTTCACATCCTTGGGTTTGACCCCATTTTATCAACGCCTCCATGAGCATTGTTGCAATTCCCATTCGTTTTCTGGCGGGCGTAATTCCAAGGTTTTCCACGAATAATTGCGATGCACAATCCGGTTGCATGTGAACAATGCCGCGAATTTGTCCAATGACAGTACCCGCTTCAAGAGCAACAAACATGCCGTTACCGTTTCGCTCCAAATAAGGGACAAGAAAACGCGGCACCACTTCATGATCAAAAACATCAACGTCCACATGCTCAAGCACAGAACTGTTCGTCGTATCAATCCGAATAATGTCCATTATTGCCTCTTAGATTCAGACGCCGCGCACTTCCCTGCCATAGGCATCCACAATCAGCTTACATACATTGCCCGGCATATAGGTCACCGCATCAATTTCCGCCACCGGGGTGATTTCTGCCGCTGTTCCGGTCAAAAAACATTCATCAAAATCCCCCAGTTCCTCCGGCATGATGCGCCGTTCAATCACTTTTAGATCGTTGGCTTTGGCCAGATCAATCACGCTGCGCCGCGTAATTCCATCCAGAAAAGTGTCGGCAATCGGGGTATGCAATTCCCCGTTACGATGAAAAAAAACATTGGCGCTGGTCGCTTCTGCCACCTGCCCCTTGTGATCCAGCATCAGCGCTTCGGTATATCCCTTGTCCATGGCCGCATGCTTTGAAAGCATGCAAATCATGTAGAGACCCGCCGCTTTGGCCTTGCACGGAATAGTATCAGGAGAAGGTCGGCGCCAGTCCGCCATGGTCATGCGAATACCCTTGAGCTTTTCCTCCATCGAGAAATAACTGGGCCAGTCCCAAACGGCAATGGCCACATGAACCTTGTTGTTGCGGGCCGGAACCCCCAGCTCTTCAGAACCCCGCCAGGCAAAGGGGCGAATATAAACCGCATCGGAATCACAAAGCCCGTTCTTTTCAATAACAGCGTCGGTTGCCGCATCCAGTTCATCAGCGGAATATGGAAGATCAAAATCCAGCATCTTGCCCGAAGCAATCAGGCGCTGTGTATGTTCGCGCTGTTTGTAAACCTTGCCACTATAAGCGCGCACCCCCTCAAAAACGCTTGAGGCATAGTGCAAACCATGTGTCAGGATGTGAAGTTTTGCCTCCTGCCAGGGCACAAATTCCCCATCATACCAGATCCAACCCTCGCGCTGATCCATACTGATGCCAGCCATTTTCAAAATCCTTTTTACCTCAAACCCATATGCGTGACGGTCGCACCGGCCCAACTCCAATTATCCCTTGGCAAATCCGGCGCCCTTTGGGATAAGGGAGTAATACTTCAGTTGACCATTGGTTGCACGATGCCTCTAAAAAAAATAAATGTCAATACTGCTGACATAAATGCCATGCCCCCGCCAGATCCCCGTCTGGCGGACATGCCGCTTGATGTAATGGGCCTGTTTTTCTTTGCCTATCGGGATTTTGTTTCTGCTGCCGATGAACTGCTTGTTGGCCATAAATTTGGCCGCGCCCATCACCGTGTGCTCTATTTCGTCAACATTCGCCCGGCAATGCCCGTTGCCGATCTTCTTGAGATTTTGAAAATCACCAAACAGAGCCTGGCCCGCGTGTTGCGTCAATTGATTGACGAGGGCTATATCGAACAACATATCGGCAGCGCGGATCGACGCCAGCGCCTGCTGTATGCCACCCCCAAGGGGCAGGATTTTTTTGCCCTGCTTTCCAAAAGCCAGACCCAGCGCATCAACACCGCCCTTCAGGAATTACCACATGAATCCCGACAAACCGTGCGTAAATTTTTATTGGCCATGATTGAAAAAACCGATCATCAAACCCTTGCAGAACTTAAACTAATCGAAAATCCTGAAACCTGAAATTGATAAACTCCCACGGCAAGAACATTATTTTCTGGCCGCATCAAATTTCAGGCTACATCAATCTTTGCCCGTCCGGCACTTTTGCCGCGACCGACGCCAGAACAATTCCCCCCTCCTCATCGGCGAAACCAAGGGTCAGCACTTCTGATTTAATCGGCCCGATCTGGCGTGGTGCAAAATTGACAACCCCCAACACCTGCCGACCCAGTAAATTTTCCCGGGAATAATGCCTGGTAATCTGAGCCGAAGATTTTTTGAGCCCGATTTCAGGGCCAAAATCAATCATCAGAATAAAAGCCGGTTTTCGCGCTTCTGGAAATTCCTTCACTTCAACAACCGTGCCGGTGCGAATATCAACTTTCAAAAAGTCATCAAACTCGATTTGAGACACAGCCCGCCTCCCTATTCGCCCAACTCTTTATTTCTGAGCCGCGCCGCCCTTATGGCCCGGCCCATCAGTTCAGCCAGACCCGGCTTGGCCATCAGCACCGCCAGCGCCTCCGCTGTCACCCCGTTTGGCGAGGTGACATTTTTGCGCAACACGGCCGCTTCCCTGGGGTCCGCATCCATCAAAGCGGCGGCCCCGATGATGGTCTGGCGCGCCAAAACCATCGCCG
>WFOP01000131.1 GCA_015487985.1 Hyphomicrobiales bacterium | reverse complement strand
GGATAATGGATGTTTTGCGTCTTATCTGGTCGGTGTTTTTCATTTTCACCTTTGTTGTCCCCCAGGCACAGGCACAAAGACTGGTGTCAAAGCTCTCGGTGCAGGAAATTTCCATCAACTCGACTTTTACCGGGGGCAGCTTATCGCTATTTGGCAATGTGGAGGCGCTCTTGGGGGAAAACGGTGCCGTCAAGGGGCCATTTGACCTCATTGTCATGATACAGGGACCGGCAGTGGATAAAGTGGTGCGGGAAAAATCCCGCCAGATGGGTATTTGGCTGAATGCTCAACAGGTAAGTTATTCCGGTGCACCAGCCTATTTTCATCTGCTCTCAACCCGCGCCTTGTCCGACATTGCAGACCCGGCGCTGCTTGAGGAACTGGAAATAAGTCTGAAGGCCCAAATCCATGGGATTGAAAGCCCAAGCCCGGAAGCTGAAATCCTCTTCACCAATCAGCTTATGCGCCTGATGAAAGAAAAAAACATTTATGGCACAAGCCCCCATGTGATCTCATTTCATTCCGATACATTTTACAGCGCCAACCTGGATTTGCCCTCAAACGTGCCCAACGGAACCTATCTGGCGACAAGTTTTTTATTCAAAAACGGCGAACTGCTTGATCGCCGCGCGGAAAGATTTTTTGTGCGCACGGTTGGAATGGAAAAATTTATTGCAAATTCCGCTCGGGATTTTCCCGCAATCTATGGTATTGCAACCGTGTTGTTGGCTCTGTTTACAGGGTGGTTCGGGGGCGTCGTTTTCAGGCGATGAATAGTCTTTTATGATCAAGGATAGTTCGGGGGCGACAAAAAAGGCAGCTTTCCCCTATTTTGCGCTTGCGATCTGCCTGCCTCTGGTTTTGGGGGGGATCTTTTTTGTTTTCCCCCAACTCTCCATTTTTAGCGCGGCAAAACTGGAAACAATTTTTGTAGGCTATGGCACTGTGCTGCTGGGATTTTTTTCCGGAATCCGTTTTGGCACAAAATTAAATACGAACCGTTCGGGAAAGGTTTGGATGGTTCCTTTTCTGGCCGGACCGTTTTTGGGGTTGATTGTGCTTGGCGTGCCCTTTTCGCTGGCGCTTGCAATACTGGCGGTCGGATTTGGCGCTCAGGGGGCCTGGGATTCCCTGGCCGCATTCAGGGGAAACCTGCCCAATCGATACACCGCCATGCGCACCACAACCACCTGGCTTATATGCGCCCTGCTCATTCTGGTGTTTATACTGGATGGCATGAACAAATCGACGTTCTAAATCAAAAATCTGATAGCCACCGGATAAAGCCTGTTTTTGCCCAGCATGATCACTTTGAGTTTTTTACGCTCAAACAACCCGGCAAAGGGTTTGGACAAGATATTGAGCGTGCCGGTGGAAACGCCATAGGCAGGTAAAATCATCAAGCGTTCATCAAGGACAAAACAAGGGCGTCTGGTGGCGCGTCCGTTGGCGGAAATGCGCGCACTTGGATGAAGATGCCCCCCAATCTGGCCCACAAGGTCAAAAGTTGGTTCATGGGACAAAACCAAGTCACCAAAGGCAAGTTGTTCAGCACATCTTCCACCCAGTTGGTGGGGTAAGGGGTCGTGGTTACCCGCCAGCCACAGCCAGTCCAGCCGGCTGGTCAAAGACTTCAGCAACTTCAGTTCGTCGGCGGGCAGCGTTGTTGTGCCTTCGTCGCGATGAAAGCTGTCCCCAAGACAAATCACCCGCGTTGCGCCGCAAAGAACTATGTCCGATTCCAGCCGGGCAAGGGTGGCTTTGGTGTCATAGGGGGGAAGCAGTTGGCCTTTTCCGGCAAAAGATGACATTTTTTCAAAGTGCAGATCAGCCACCAAAAGCGTATTTTCTGCTGGCCAGAAAAGAGCGCCCGAAAGCATGGGGACAAATATTTCCCCGCGAAAACTGATATTGAGTTGATCCTTTGTCATCGTTTCAAAAATATTGTTTTGGGCACCATCTATTCTTTCCCCTCGGCCTCCCTGAGCAATTCCTCAGCAGCTTCGGCCATGGCGCTTTCCCGTCCCTCGCCAAAAATCGGTTCCTTGCCGATTTCCAGCATAACCGGCACAGCAAGGGGCGAAATATGATCCAGAGGTTTGTGCACAATAGTTTTGCCGGCACGCTCAAGACACTGACCCAATCGCGCAATATCGAGCAACCCGCGCGCCGCGTCGCGCCGTGTGGCCTGAATCAAAACATGATCGGGTTCATGAGCGTAAAGCACATCATAAATCAAATCCGAATTCATGGTGATTTGCCTGCCGGTTTTTTCCCTGCCCGGATGGCGGCGCTCAATCAGGCCTGAAATCATGGCGCAGTTGCGAAATGTGCGTTTCATCAGCGCGGACTCGTTGAGCCATTCCTCCAGATCATCCCCCAGCATTTCATTGGCGAACAGGTCTTGCAAAGAAAGTCGCCCCGATTTTATCATTGCGCTGAGATCACTCACCCCCCAGATGGCCAGGGCATATTCGCTGGCAACAAACCCCAGAGGGCGCGCCCCGGCCCGCTCCAGGCGCCGGGTCAATAGCATGCCAAGACTCTGATGGGCCAGACGACCCTCAAACGGATAACAAACCAGATAGGATTTATCGGCCCGCATAAAGGTTTCCACCAGCAGGTTCTGCCGTCCGGGCATCACGGATATGGCTTGTTGCAGTTTAAGCCAGTTATGCACCTGAGCGGGCAATTTGTGCCAATCATCAGGGGTTGAAAGAATGGTGCGCACCCGGTCCGCCAGATAGGTGGACAGGGGAAACTTGCCCCCCATATAGGTGGGCACTTTGGGGCTGGGAGAAAATGAGCGCGAGACATAGGCTTCGTTTTCGCGCATCCCCTCAAAGGCCAGAATTTCCCCGGCGAACAAGAACGTATCTCCGGGCAACAGCTGGGTAAAAAAGTATTCCTCCATCCTGCCAAGGGCGCGGCCCCCACGGAGACTTTTTTTCCCCGGCTCTTTATTTCGTCGCGCTGCCGAACCGGAAAACCGGGAGCCATTTTTCCTGGCAGCACTCTTTACAAGACGCACCTGCACCATGGGTTCTTCAATAATCGTGCCGATGTTCAAGCGGTATTGCCGGGCAATTTTGGCGTTGGCTATGCGCCATTTCCCTGTCGGTGTCCGGCGCAGTTTTGCATAGCGCTCATAGGCGCGAAGAGCATAGCCACCGGTTGAGACAAAGTCGACAATCCGTTCAAACTGTTCCCATGAAAGTTCCCGATAGGGCCAGGCGCGCAGGATTTCCGCGTAAAGTTCGGCGGCATCAAATTCACTGGCAACCGCCATGCCCAACACATGCTGGGCCAGCACATCCATGCCCCCGCTGACCGGGTCCTCAGAATCCTGAACCCCCTCATGTACCGCTTCAAGGGCCGCTTCACATTCGAGCACTTCAAAACGGTTGGAGGGCACAAACAGGGCCTTTGAGGGGGTATCGAGCGTGTGATTGGCGCGCCCGATACGCTGGAGCATGCGCGAGGCGCCCTTTGGCGCGCCGATTTGAATGACCAGATCCACGTCCCCCCAGTCAATCCCCAGATCAAGGGTCGAGGTACACACAACAGCGTTGAGGGCCCCCGAGGTCATGGCACTTTCCACTTTTCGACGCTGCCCCACATCCAGGGAACCATGATGC
>WFOP01000130.1 GCA_015487985.1 Hyphomicrobiales bacterium | reverse complement strand
TTCCTTAAGTCCATAAAGTAAAAATAATTTGAGAAATTTACACTTAACCAAGTTCACTCAAGAGGGAAAAATGATGAATTTGAAATTGAACCTAATTGGCGCCTGTGCCATTTCCACCATGATGATGCCCACAGTTGCGCTGGCCGTTGAAGCACAGGATTTTGCCAACCGGCTGCAAGAAACCATAAATTCTCTTGGCTCATTCACGATTGCTTTTGATGAGGCAAGCATGGATGGCAATGATGTCGTGATTAGCGGATTCAGCCTCTCCAATTTACCGGGGACGGACGATGAGCAAAAAAGCATGGATGGCAAAATCGTATTCACCAACGTGCTGGATACGGACAATGGCGGCTATTGGGCAGAACAGGCCCTGTTTGAAGATGTTGACATAAGCAAGGATGGCATTCGTTTTACCGTCTCTGACATCGTGGTGGAAGGCATTGAGCTGTTCGCCGACCCGACCAGCAATGTGCTCAACGCCATGAAACTTTATCAGCGCTTCAGTATCGGCCCGATAAGCGTCGACAAGGAAGGGGAAAGCGTATTTCTGGTTGATGGTATGAGCGTGACGGCGCAATGGAATGACGACGATACCATAATGCAGTCCGACTATGATATTGTGGGCATTTACGGCGACCTGTCAAAGATTGATGAACGCGAAGCCCAGGAAATGCTGGGCATGCTAGGCTTAACGGAAATCAACGCTTCCATGGCGGGACGTTCAACCTGGGACTTGAATGAAGGCAGACTGACCATTTCAGAATCCTCCATTAGCGTTGAAAATGTGGGCCGGCTGAATATCAGTGGTGATATTTTGGGTTATACACTGGCATTTGCTGAAAAAACTCAACAGATGGCCCGTGATATCCAGAAGATTGATGCCGGTTCGAGCGAATATGAAATGCAAAACATGCAAATGCTGATGTCCATGGCAGCCGACCTGTCTTTTGGCGGCCTGAACATCCGGTTTGATGATGACTCCATCACCCTCAAGATCATGGACCTTATCGGGGAAAAGGAAGACTTGTCACGCAAAGGTATCATTTCCACAGTTGCACAGATTTTGCCCATGGCGCTTGGGGAGTTGAATATGCCTGAGTTGCAGGCGGAAATAACAGACGCTGTCATCAGCTTCCTGCGCGACCCGCAAAGCATTGAAATTGATGCCAGCCCAAGCGAAGCCGTGCCCTTTATGGGCCTGATGGCCGTGGCGCAGAACCCTTCAATCGCCAAGGATCTGCTGGGTCTGAGTGTGTCGGCAAATCAGCCTGAATAGTCTGTAACAAATCAGCTTTTCCAAACGGCCCCGGACAATGTCCGGGGCCGTTTCATTATGGTGACTTCTTTATTCGTCCAATGTGATCCCGGGTAACTCATAGCGATCTGAAACGACGGACCAGCCCTCTTCTGCGGTGTCCACAATGGTGAACAGGTCAACATCCTCGGGGGAAATCGTTCCCTCCTCCACCAAGGCTTCAAGATTTATCACCCGGCTCCAGAATTTCCGGCCAAACAATAAAACCGGTATGCGCTCCATGCGCCCGGTCTGTATCAGGGTCAGGGTTTCAAAGAACTCATCGAGCGTACCAAACCCGCCGGGGAAAACCGCCACCGCTTTTGCCCGCAACAGAAAGTGGATTTTACGGGTGGCAAAATAGTGGAAGTTAAAACAATATTCGGGGCTGACAAATGTATTTGGCGCCTGTTCATGGGGCAAAACAATATTGAACCCGATTGAGGGCGCCCCCACTTCCTCAGCCCCCCTGTTTCCCGCCTCCATAACCCCGGGACCACCGCCCGTTACAACCATATATTCCTTGAAATCGGATGCTTTGGAGGCCAGCGAGGCATATTGAGCGAACCGGCGGGCTTCATCGTAGTAGCGGGCGCTTTTCATCAGGTTTTCACGCGCCAAAGGCGTTTTGGCGGCCCATGGATCGGTGCCGGGTTGAGGAATTCTTGCGCCACCAAACAAAACAATGGTGGAGGCAACACCGCGCTCCTGCAACCAGAGTTCAGGTTTCAGATATTCAAGCTGAAATCGCACGCCGCGCATTTCATCCGATGTCATAAACTCTTCATCAGAAAAAGCCAGACGGTAGGCGGCGGCCTCGGTCTGGGGCGTCTTTGGGACTTTGCGAACCTGTTCGATATCCTGTTTAGAGGTGCGCAAAGGGGTGTGGTGGCGTTTGGCCATGAGTGTTTGATCCTTATCTGTCAGCATTTGTTTGGGATGTTGTATCAAGGGGATATTAAGGATCAATGGCCAGCAGCAGCACCAAGGGTTCAAACCTTTGTCATTAAAAGGTTTATGTGCGCAAATGCCTCATGGGAAAGCCTATTCCCTATTGGGTGGAAACTGAGTAACCTTGCCCTCAGGATTCTTAAAACCAGTTATCGGGACGAATAATGAGCAAACTTGACTTGAAAACCACCATAAACGACGCATTTGAAGCCCGTGAAACCATCGGATTTGATACCAGAGGGGATGTGCGTGACGCGGTTGATGCTGCCCTGAATCTGCTTGATTCGGGGGAAGCGCGGGTTGCACAAAAGGGTGCCGATGGCAATTGGGTGGTCAACCAGTGGCTAAAAAAGGCGGTACTTTTGAGCTTTCGTCTCAACGATATGGAGATGATCGAGGGGGGGCCGGGCGGCTCTCACTGGTGGGACAAGGTCCCCTCCAAATTTAACGGCTGGAGCGAAAACAGGTTTCGTGAAGCGGGCTTTCGCGCCGTGCCGGGCGCCATTGTTCGCCATTCCGCCTTTGTGGCACCCGGTGCAATTTTAATGCCTTCTTTTGTAAACCTTGGGGCAAATGTGGGGGCGGGCACCATGGTTGATACATGGGTAACGGTAGGCTCATGCGCCCAGATCGGCAAAAATGTGCATCTTTCGGGGGGTGTGGGCATCGGGGGAGTTCTTGAACCTTTGCAGGCGGGACCAACCATCATTGAAGACAACTGTTTTATCGGCGCACGTTCTGAAGTCGTTGAAGGGGTAATCGTTCGGGAAGGTTCCGTAATTTCCATGGGTGTTTTCATCGGCCAGTCAACCAAGATCATCGACCGCAATACCGGGGAAGTTCATATGGGCGAAGTGCCCCCCTATTCGGTGGTGGTGTCCGGGTCCATGCCCGGCAAACCGCTGCCCGACGGCTCCCCCGGACCTTCGCTATATTGTGCGGTGATCGTAAAACGTGTGGATGAGCGCACCCGTTCCAAAACCTCCATCAATGACTTGCTCAGGGATTGACCTGCTGGAGAACTGACATGCCGAGGGAATAACATGCCGAGGGATTAACAAAATCCGCAAAGGAGCAGCGACATGGGGATTTTTTTAAGACGGTTTATTGGACATGGCGGGCGTATTTCACGCAAAACCATGTGGACCGGATTGCTGGCACTTATGGCTGTTGCCATTTTGCTTGAACTCGTATTTTCGCTGATTTTTGGCTTTCCTCAAAGCACCACCGGGGCCTTGACTTCAATTTCTGAAACAGGGGAAACCATCAACACGCAATATGGCAACAGTGACTGGCGCCAACTGATAATGCTGATCATTCTGGCCTATCCCCTGTCGGCCCTGTGGTTCAAGCGCTCCCATGATATCAATCGTTCGGGCATGCTGGTGGTGATATATCTGCTGGTGGCGGCACTGTCCTATATTGTGGGCATTGTGGGCCTTGGATATGTCACGCCCGAAGTGGGACAGATGCACATGTTGCAACGCACCTGGCTGTCCACCCTTATTCAGGTTGCATATGGCATTATGGCTGTGTATTTGCTGGTGACACTTGGATTTTTTGCAGGCACAAAGGGAAGTAACCTTTATGGAAGCGACCCTCAGGGCGATTAGAAAGAACAGCTTTTATGACACTTTACAGTGACGCTGGAACCCCGGCGGTCAAATTGCTTTGCGAACTCATTCGCTGCCCTTCAGTCACACCAATTGAAGCTGGTGTTCTGGACCGGGTGGAGGCGTTTTTAACCGCATGCGGATTTACCTGTACACGGGTCACCTTTGATGGCGATGGCTCCTATGCGGTGGACAATCTGTTTGCCACACGGGGCAGCAAGGGGCGTCATATTCTGTTTGGCGGGCACACGGATG
>WFOP01000129.1 GCA_015487985.1 Hyphomicrobiales bacterium | reverse complement strand
GCCATGGATATTGAAATTGATGAGCTGGACCCCGGGAAATTCATCGAGGTCGTGGCTCCGCTTGAGCCGACTTTTGGCGGCATCAATCTGGAGGATATCAAGGCGCCGGACTGTTTTGAGATTGAAGAAGCGTTGCGCGAACGGATGAATATTCCGGTTTTTCATGATGATCAGCATGGCACTGCAATCATTGTTGCGGCGGCGGTTATGAACGGAATGAAGCTGGCGGGAAAATCCATTCAGAACGCAAAAATCTGTACTTCAGGGGCCGGGGCGGCGGCCATTGCCTGTCTGAATTTGCTGATCAGCCTTGGGGCAAAAAGAGAAAATATATTTGTCGGGGACAAGGATGGGCTGGTTACAACCCGGCGTTCGGACAATGTTGACAGGTGGCGGCAGGCTTTTGCCCAGGATGTTGAAGCCGAAACGCTTGCAGAAGTGTTGCCGGGGGCGGACGTGTTTCTGGGGCTTTCAGCCGCCGGGGTTCTCAAGCCCGAAATGATCAAAAGCATGGCCAAGGATCCGCTTATTCTGGCGCTGGCCAATCCCACTCCTGAAATTATGCCTGAGCTGGCGCTTGAAGTGCGGCCTGATGCGATGGTGTGTACCGGGCGTTCAGATTATCCAAATCAGGTGAACAATGTTTTGTGTTTCCCGTTCATTTTCCGGGGTGCGCTGGATGTGGGGGCAACAACAATCAATGAGGAAATGAAAATGGCCGCTGTGATGGCCATTGCCCAGTTGGCCCATGAACCGGCGCTCGAGGGGTCCGTTGGTGGAGGTGAAGCCACATTTGGCCCCAGCTATTTAATTCCGGGGCCGTTTGATCAGCGTCTGATGCTTAGAATAGCGCCGGCGGTGGCAAAAGCGGCCATGGATAGCGGGGTTGCGCGTCGTCCAATTCAGGACTTTGAGGCGTATGGGGATCAGTTGAACCGGTTTGTTTTCCGCTCCGGCATGGTGATGAAACCAATTTTTGCCCAGGCGCAGGATTCGGGCAAACGGGTTATTTTTGCCGATGGGGAACATGAACGGGTATTGCGGGCAACCCAGGTGTTGCTTGAGGATAATACTGCGGTGCCGATTTTGATCGGGCGGCCCGGGGTTATCGAACACCGGATCAAAAAGTTTGGATTGTCGATAAATCCGGGGGCTGATTTTGAAGTTATCAATCCCGAGGATGATCCGCGCTATCGCGACTATGTGGATTTGTTCCATTCCCTTGTGGGGCGACGCGGGGTCACGCCGGATACGGCGCGCACTATCGTGCGGACCAATTCCACAGTGATTGGCGCGCTGGCGGTGCAGCGGGGGGATGCCGATGCGCTCATTTGCGGATTGCAACGTCAGTTTATCAAACATGTGCGCGATATTCAGTCGATTATCGGGCTGCGTGAAGGGACAACCGATTTGTCGACCCTTTCCATGCTGATTATGCAGCGGGGGGCGTTTTTCTTCGCGGATACCTATGTCACCATGGACCCGAGTGCGGACGAGCTGGTGGAGATTGCCTTGCAGGGGCGCGACCATCTCAAGCTGTTCAACATCGAAGCCAAGGTTGCGCTGCTTTCCTATTCCAATTTTGGCTCACGGGTGGGGGATAGCGCCATCAAGATGCGTCTGGCTTATGAAAAGTTGAAAAAAATTGCGCCGGACATGATTGTTGAGGGGGAAATGCAGGGGGATTTGGCCCTGAATGGCAAATTGCGCACCCGTTATCTGACGGACTCGGTGCTGAAAGGGGAGGCCAATCTGTTGATTTTCCCCAATCTTGAATCGGCTAATCTGGCGCTGACGCTGGTCAAGGAAATGACCGATGCGCTTTCGGTTGGCCCAATGTTGATGGGCACCAGAAAACCGGCCCACATTTTGCCTCCCTCCATTACCAGTCGGGGAATTGTGAATATGGCTTCGATTGCTGTAACCGAGGCGCTGGCGCAGGAATGAGAGCATCGCTAAAGCAAAAAGCGATTTGTGTGTGCGAAACAAAAATTGCGCAAAAGGGCAAGGGAGTTGGCCTGTCTTTTTATGCGTTTTTTGCGAATAAAAACGATAACCCGGAACTATCGATGGAAGCGGCTCGCTGGTGGATTGAAACCCACAAACTGGATCACTTCGAAAAGGCGCTAAAGATCAAGGGGATGATTGAAGCTGAGTTGTGAGGGGAAAATAGAGCTGTTTATTTCGATTCTCTATCATTTGAGAATAGTTCTGTTTTCCTGCCACTGAAATCATTGAACAATTTTTGGTGGGCTAGAAGTGAGAATTCATCCGTTCGGTGAGGGTATTGGCTGACCCACTCTATCAGCATCTCAAGATTTTTGTCTTGAGCCTGCCTGCTCTCATACTTGTGGGGCTCCCATGGCCTGTTGCGGTAATTTTCGATGCAGGTTTCAACGCCGGGATTGAGAAAAAGCATTTGTGTGGCCACATCGGAGACTTTGCCCAAAAGGTCGGCATAACATCCCTCTAAGACCCAGTTCGGATTGCTGGTGACAAAGACATCAATTGTCGCAAAGCTCTGCTCAAGCGGCATACGTTCAGGGGGATTTGTCGGCTGCCATGCCAGTGTGTCCAAATCCAGAATTGGCAAAGAATGACGGGCTGACAATTGTTTGGCCAGGGTGGACTTTCCTGCCCCGGAATTCCCGAAAATGACGATTCTTGCGGACAGTTGTTTACTCCGGGTCTGGTTCTGATTTGCTCAGCGTTGTGCGGTGTTTGCTCAGATTGGGTTTATAATTATCCCCGTCTCCATATTCTTCGAACAAAGAGTAATATTTATGCGTGCCTTCGATTTGTTGTGCGTGTTTGATGGGGCACCAGAACCGCTCTGTGCGCGAAGCGACTTCGCGGGCATAGGCAATGGTGCCGTTGCCATAACTGCAATAGGCACAATTGATTTTTTCAATTATATTCAGATAGTTGAGCCGTGTCCGATCATAAGAGAAATATTCGGAACGTTTTACGAGCGGGATTTTATACACTCGAAAACAGATATGCTGATAGATGGTCACCATCAGGTCGAGCAGGGCAAAGGGGATAATCAGCGAATAGATGACCGGCGCCGTGATGATATAGAGAATATTGGCCTGGGCAATATAGCGAAAAACATTAGTTTTGAGCAGTTTTTGCCGCCGCACAACCTCCTTGTCCATTCGCGCCAGACTTTTGCGGATTTTTTCGCTTCTCTGTTCCAGCGCGGTATGAAGCTCGGATTCAATTTTTTGCAGCCGGGCAATAAGCGTTTCAATCTTTTCACTCATGGTTTTCCTCTTGCTTCAATTATTGAAAGGCTGTTTCAGCAAATGAGCGCAGTTTGCGCGAATGGATGCGCTCGGCGGGTTGTTCACGCAGAATTTCCATGGCCCTGAGGCCGATATGCAGATGCTGATTGACCTGGGTTCGATAAAAATTTGACGCCATGCCGGGGAGCTTTAGCTCGCCGTGCAGGGGCTTGTCCGACACGCATAACAGGGTGCCATAGGGGATGCGGAATCTAAAGCCATTGGCGGCGATGGTGGCGCTTTCCATGTCCAGTGCAATGGCGCGGGACTGGGAGAGGCGGCGGATGACCTCCTTCTGGTTCCACAATTCCCAATTGCGGTTATCCAGCGTGGCCACGGTGCCGGTGCGCATGATGCGCTTGCGCTCGATGCCTTTTAGTTTGGTG
>WFOP01000128.1 GCA_015487985.1 Hyphomicrobiales bacterium | reverse complement strand
GCCACATACAGGTCAAGGGCCACGTTCGACGTATCAAAATGAAACAAATGGCCCGATTTGAAACAGGAAAGAGGCTCAAAATGATAAAAACCACTAATAACGGCCATAAACCGGCACAAAAACCCGCCAATGACAATTTTACCAAAGGCACAAACCTGCCGGTTTCTCTTTCTCCCCAACGGGCAAAACCCTCTCTTGGCACCAACAAAATCCCTTCGGAATTTGTCAGCCAGCTCATTGCTGAACGCGCACGCCTTGCCACCCAGCGCCCAAAACGGCGCGCGCCGGTTTCTTTAGCAACCCGCGCATACAATTTTGCCCGCATCGTTGCCATTAAGCGCATGCCCGCAGGCTTCTCCCACGAAACCAGTGTTTAAAGCATATATTCCAAAAGTTTGCATCGGTCTTGGGATAAGAGACACGCCAGAACAAACAGAAAGAGCAGGTCGCGCGAATGCCAATAAAGGCGACATACTTTAGTGGTTCAACTCAAACCTATTCATCATAATATGACCCCGCGGAAGCGCGCGAGGCGAAGGTGATACGGGTAATCATATCCACAAAACTCATCGCCAGACAGGTGAAATAAAGGGAAGTTGACGCCGCCGGATGCCATAAGAATTGCGCCAGGTAAAGAACAAAAACCAACCCCGACCCGGTTAAAGCTGCAAACTGAGACCCCACAGCCCGGCGCGCCCGCACCCCCTCAAGCATCAACAACAAAAGCGCAAAGATAATCAGCAGGTCCCCCACGCTCAGGCTGAATACAGCCCCCGAAGGCATATTGAAGGTAAAAACCGGCGAGGCCCACGCCAAACCCTGCCCGCCGATTATGCCAAAATATATCGCATTGTAAATCAACAGCGGAATTATCAATAATGGGGGTATCCACATTGGCCTTGCTCCCTGCGCCTCAATTCAACCCAAAATTGTCATCTGAACTTTGCCTAAATCTTTAGCGGCCCCACCATGTTTTCGGGCCGAACCGCCGCATCAAATTCTTCTGCACTCAACAATTTAAGCTCCAACGCCGCTTCGCGCAGGGTCTTGCCATTCTGGTGTGCAAACTTTGCCAGTTTCGCCGCATTATCATATCCGATTGATGTGTTGAGCGCCGTCACCAGCATCAGGGAATTATTCAGATGCGCCTCGATATTCTCGCGAATTGGGGCAATCCCCACCGCACAATTATCATTAAAGCTCTGGCATCCATCCGCCAGCAGGCGAATGGATTGCAACAGATTAAGCGCCATGACGGGTTTGAACACATTGAGTTCAAAATTCCCCTGAGAGCCGGCAAAGGCAATACTCATATCATTGCCAAACACCTGCGCACACACCATGGTCAGCGCTTCGGACTGGGTGGGATTGACCTTACCCGGCATAATGGAGGAACCCGGTTCATTCTCGGGCAACGCCAATTCCCCGATGCCACATCTGGGACCCGAAGCCAGCCAGCGCACATCATTGGCAATTTTCATGGCGGCACTGGCCAACTGTTTCAAAGCCCCCGATGTGCCCACAAACGCATCATGGGCCGCCAGTACGGCAAATTTGTTGGGGGCGGACACCATCTCATGGCCACACAATTGTGTGATTTTTTGTGCCACCAGTTCGGCATAGCGCGGATGAGTATTCAGTCCCGTTCCAACCGCAGTGCCCCCAAGCGCCAGCTCGCGCAACTGGCCAAGCGTCAAGCGAATCGCCGCCACTGCATGGTCCAGTTGTGCCACCCAGCCCGATATTTCCTGCCCCAGCGTTAGCGGCGTTGCATCCTGCAAGTGAGTGCGTCCGATTTTCACAATGTCTTTATACTCATCAGCCTTGGCGGCAAGCGTATCGCGCAAAATCTGAACCCGTGGCAGCAGATAGCTCTCTATCTGGCTCACCGCCGCAATATACATAGCGGTGGGAAATGTATCATTTGAAGATTGTGACTTGTTCACATGATCGTTGGGGTGCACAGGATTTTTGCTGCCCATTTCCCCACCCGCCAGCTCGATGGCCCGGTTGGAAATCACCTCATTAACATTCATGTTGGATTGGGTGCCGGATCCGGTCTGCCATACCACCAGCGGAAAATGATCATCCAGTTTGCCTGAAATAACCTCATCTGCCGCCCGACAGATCAAATCGCAAAGTTCATCCTCCAGCAGCCCCAATTCATTATTGGTCAGCGCCGCTGCCTTTTTGAGAAGGCCAAAGGCATGAATAATTTCGATGGGCATGCGCTCGGTACCAATTTTGAAATTCATCAGCGAACGCGCTGTTTGTGCCCCGTAATATTTATCTGCGGGCACCTCGATTTCACCCATGGAATCTTTTTCAATGCGAATATTCATTCTGGCCCCCGTTTACATTCGTTGGCCCCTTTTAGCGCGAAAAATCAAAACCACAAAAGAAAACAACCGCCCTTTGAAAAAAGGCGGCTGCCGAAACCTGAACATATCTGAATCGGGGAAACTCAGTCCTTGGGATTAAGAACCTGACGACCCCGGTACATGCCGGTTTTCAAATCAATATGATGGGGACGACGCAATTCGCCGCTATCCTTGTCCTCGACATAGGTTGGGCGAACCAGCGCATCCGCCGAACGACGCATTCCACGTTTTGAAGGGGTGGTTTTCCGCTTTGGAACTGCCATTTTATTTCTCTCAAATCTGCGTTTTGCTGTCGGGGGCGTTAAGGGCCGCACATCAAAAACAGCAAAGTTAAAGTTAGGGACACACAAGAAGCGTCTTCTTGCAGGATCGGCGCGGGTTATACAAGCATAAAATGCTCTTGGCTAGAGCAAAAGTTGCCCACCGTTCGCCACGGACTGCTTTGCCCCGTCCACTCCCCGCATATTAACGATATTTGCGCGCTGTCCGCCCAACCTCAACCGAAACAAAATCACCGCGCACAATATGTGCCCTAATCC
>WFOP01000127.1 GCA_015487985.1 Hyphomicrobiales bacterium | reverse complement strand
GGTCGATATTGCACGGGTTTTGCGGCATTGTCCTGAATGAATATGGCGTGTTGGTTAATGCGGAACACGGGGTTTTGGATCGTCTTGAAAACGCTTCGGACTTGCTCGAAAACATTTTTCCCCACCTGCCCATGCGCGATGATATTTGAGCGATATGGCACAACGCGAAGCGATATGGCACAACGCGAAGCGATATGGCACGGTGTGATCTGCACCGCTTCCCCCACCGCGAGGCCAATAGAATGGGCAAAAGAAAACATTGCGACACCTTCAGCTTGTCATTAGCTTTGTGACAAATCAAAACGAGGCAGCGCGAAGGGGTCAGGCCATGCTCATTGTTCAGATCAGCGATTTGCACATAGTGGAAAAGGGGCAAAAGACTCTTGGCGTCGCGCCCATGGATGAAAACCTCGCCAAATGCGTTGGCTACATCAACCAGATGCTTCCAAAGCCCGATCTGGTGCTGGTAACCGGCGACATCACCAACGACCGGACGGTCCCCCAGGCCCAACACGCCGCCCAACTGCTCAACCAGCTGGACGCACCCTATTTTGTCATTCCGGGCAATCACGACAGCCGCCAAAGCCTGTTGCAGGTGTTTGGTGATAAACATTGTCCGGGCCAGTTGGACGGCATGATAAATTATGTCATTGAGGACTACCCGGTGCGCCTGATTGGCATGGACAGCACCAAACCAAAAACCGTGGGCGGCCATATGTGCCGGAAGCGACTTGATTGGCTTGAGGCGCGATTGGCTGAGGATAGAAAAAAACCCACCATTATTTTCATGCATCATCCCCCGGTGAAGGCGGGGGTGCTGGAGGCGGATTTTGATGGTTTTGCCGGTGCTGAAAAATTGGGTGGAATTGTTGAAAATTTCTCAAACATAGCGCGCATTATCTGCGGGCATATTCATCTGGCCACCCACACAAAATGGCATGGCACCATCGTCAGCACCGCCCCCTCCATGGGCATGCAGCTGGGGCTGGATCTGACAATGAAGAAGCCGAGCGAATTTTTCCTTGAAGCACCGGGTTGTCTTTTGCATCACCTGACCCCCCATGGCGACCTGATCACCCACACAATCCATATGCGCGATATGGACGGACCATATTCCTTTGCATGATCTGGCCAAAAAGCAGTTGTTTGAAATTTTCGGATTTGACGAATTTCGTCCCGGCCAGGCTGAAATTGTCAAAGCTGCACTGAATGGCGAAAATCTTTTGGCCATAATGCCCACCGGTGGTGGCAAGTCATTATGCTACCAGCTACCGGCGCTGATGGGCGAGGGACTGACGCTGGTTATTTCCCCGCTTATCGCCTTGATGCGCGATCAGGTTGCCCAGTTGCGCGGAGTTGGGGTTGCGGCGGCCAGCCTGAATTCCGGCAATAGCATCCAAGCAAACCATCTCATTCGCCATGCCGCGGTCAACGGGGAATTAAAACTGCTTTACCTTTCTCCCGAAAGACTGTCGCGCCCCGATGCTATGGACTTCCTGCACAAGGCCAACATCACAACAATTGCGGTGGACGAAGCGCACTGCGTGTCCCGGTGGGGGCACGATTTTCGCCCTGAATATCAGCAGATCGGACGGGTCTGCCAAGAGCTGGGGGGTGTGCAAATTATGGGTTTCACCGCGACAGCGGATGCGCTCACCCGTAAAGATATTGAGCAAAAATTATTCCCCGCTCCACCGAAAGTCTTTTTGCACGGGTTCGACCGGCCAAATATCCGCCTTGCCATGTCGCCGCGCAACAATGCCAAAAACCAGTTGATGAGTTTTCTGGAAAATCATCGTGGCCAAAGTGGCATCATTTATTGCCAATCCCGCAAAAAAGTTGACGAAACAGCCAGCTTTCTCACCCGGAACGCTTATCAGGCTTATCCCTATCATGCCGGCCTGGAGGCCGAAATTCGCGCCAATAATCAGGATGTTTTCCTGCGGGAAGAGGGCATGATTATCGTTGCAACAATTGCCTTTGGAATGGGCATTGACAAACCTGATGTGCGGTTTGTTTTTCACATGGATCTGCCAAAAAACATCGAAAGCTATTATCAGGAAATTGGTCGGGCAGGGCGAGACGATTTGCCCGCCGATACGCTCACCCTGTATGGGTATAATGAAATCCGGCAATATCGCCAGTGGATCGATGAGGGAGATGCTTCTGATGAACAAAAACGCATAGAACACCAAAAATTAAATTCACTTGCCGCCATGTGTGAAGCCTCGGTTTGCCGACGTCAGACTTTGCTCGCCTATTTTGGCGATCAATGCGAGCCATGCGGCAATTGTGACCTGTGCGCGGGGGAGGTTGAAACCCGCGACGGAACCAGAGAGGCGCAAATGGCCCTCTCCAATATTCTTAGAACCAATGAAATGTTTGGAATGGAACATCTGGTGGCTGTGTTGCGGGGCAGCGAAAATCAGAAAGTACAAAAATTTAACCATCAAAATGTCTCCACATTTGGCATCGGCAAGGAAATTTCAGCCAACCAGTGGAAATCAACGTATCGCCAGTTATTGGCTGCTGGTCTGGTGGCCATAGATGCAGATCGCTTTAATCGCTGGTTCGTGACGGATGCCGGCTGGCAGGTTCTCAAATCCCTGCAAAAAGTCACGCTGCGCAAAGAAGTGGCGATATCAGGTTCCAAATCCTCGCGCCAAAGTGCCGACGGGTTATTGACGGGTGATCACAACCAAACCGTTCTTGCCGCCCTCAAAGCATATCGTCTGGAACTGGCCAGAGAGAAAAAGCAACCTGCCTTCGTTATTTTTTCCGATAAATCCCTGATTGATATGGCAACCAGACTGCCAGGCACACGCGAAGAAATGAATGATATACACGGCGTCGGTGACAAAAAACTGAAACTGTACGGGGATGATTTTTTGGCCATAATCCGGCACGCATTGGATCAGTAAATTTATAGGCTCAATCTTATTTCGTGTAGTGCCAAGCCCAATCACCTACTAATAAGTCCAGTCACCCAAACATTTTTATGCGTGGCATATACGCATCATGTTTCCTGATGGAAGAACAGGGCACGCACTTCTCATCATGGCTGGGGAACCTGGATTCGAACCAGGACTAACGGAGTCAGAGTCCGTGGGTCTACCGTTAACCTATTCCCCATCAGCCCGATGGTGGCATGTCTCTAGCAAAGCCTGTTATCACGCACAATTCAAATGATGAATCTGGTGGTTGCTTATGCGGCGCAACTAATATCGCCGCTTTCCCTTAAATGCAACTCCCATGAATTGCAGTTTATAAAAAATGTTTGCCCCTTCCTTGCGCAAAATATTTTCTTGCATTGCGCAAAGCGATTTCTTGGCATAACCTGATGCCAACGATAGAACAGGGCTGCTCTGGGCGCCATTCCGTTTTTCACATCGTGTGAGGGGAATTTGCTGACCGGGGAGCCGAAGTGAGGATATGTG
>WFOP01000126.1 GCA_015487985.1 Hyphomicrobiales bacterium | reverse complement strand
GAAATGGCAGGCGCACCATCGCCAACGCATCGGTTCCCTCAAGCGGGTCTGATATATTCAAGTTAAGCGAGCCGCCACGATAAAACGCGCGCAAAGCCTGCCGGGCAAAAAATACCACCTTGTCGGACCCCGCCGATGAAAAATGAATGCCATCCCCTTTGCGCATCAATGCATCTTCACCATTCAAATTCGGTCCCCGGCTGGTATAGCCCCCGTTTTCGTCCACAAACCGCTCATAAATATCAACAAATTCCACCCCCGCAGCAATACTGGCAAGACGGTGCAGTGAACTGATTTCGCTGATTGAATTGGAATAGGATGTGGCTCGCATGGGTGGCAGACCGATCCAGATAACCGGCTTGTTGGCATCGCGAAATTGATTCAAAAACGCATTCAAACGTTCCAGATAAAGCGCCTTCCATTCATCCGAAAGTGGCCGAGCCCGACCAATTGCCTGTTTGTCATTCACCCCGATAATAATCACGGCAATATCAAAACTGTCAGCGGCGATTTCTTCCTTCAACGCCTGGCCCCAATCAAAAAAATCATCCCGCACAAACCCCGAAGAGCCAACCCCTTTGCCAAGAACAACAAGATTGGGATCATCTGCAAAGGCTCTTTCAAATGCCTTGGCCAGGTCAATGGCCAGAGAATCACCAAACACGGCCAAACGGGTGGCCTCTTCAGCCTTTTCAACCAGATCCTCTTCGGCAACAGAGGGCGCTGCCGGCGAAGGCGCAGGAGCCGTGGTGCGTCGTGTGGGGGTCTGGCGCCTTGTTGTGGGCGGGGGCAATGCTTGCCTTGGGCCAAAAAGCAAATCAAACAATGTTCGGTTTTGAGCAACTTCAATTCTTTGGGGATTTTGCCCATTCTGCGCCACCAAAACCCGCGTGCCCGGTCCCTGAGCAAACGACACGTGCACCCCCAAAGGCAAAAAAAGCATCAAAAACAGCAAAAAGGCACCTATTCGGCCCATTGGTCGCTCCATTGGATTGCGGGCTGATAATCCTTCCACCAGCACGCCCAAGGTGACAGGTTGTTGCAGCCGATTCAACTCTTTAGCCACCCAATTGATAAAAGGTTTCAAGGGTTATAAATCCATCCGCCAGCAATCCGTTTTCAAGCTGATACCTTTGATAGGCCTCTTGAGTAATCGGCCCGATACGCCCGTCAACTTCCCCCTGATAAAACCCCAATTGTGCCAACCGGTTTTGAATGGCAATTCGCTGGGCACGATTTGGAAACTTCGTTTGGGTGGGCCATGAACCGACAAAGCCTCCGGCCCCTTTTAACCGATCCGTCAGATGGGCAACGGCCAAAGCATAGGAATCACTGAAATTATAGGATTTCAAAACCAGATAATTGGGGGTCATCAAAAACTTTGGGCCATCCTTTCCTGCGGGCAGATACAGGAACACCTCCTGATCCAGATCTCCAAACACGCGCCCCGCCACCCGCGCCACACCCCGATCAACAAAAAAACCGATCGGCTTCATCTGATTACGGTTGGCAAGGCTGTAATCAAAACCTGCGGGCAAGGTCACCTCAAAGCCCCAATCCATACCGCTTTTATACCCGAAAGAATTGAGCAACACCGCGCTGGTCGCCAAAGCATCAGCAAGCGAATTATGCACATCCACTTTCCCATCCCCATTCCCGTCCGTGCCCTTACTCAGCAATATAGAGGAGTTCACCTGCAAATGTCCCATGGCACCGGCCCATGACCCCACAAGCGTGCCGGGCGAATGCCCCGATTGCACCAGTTTCAGCGCACTGATCAGCTCCGCTTCATCCAGAGCAACCCGCCCCCGCCGCTGGTAAACCAGCGCCGCAAGAGAAGGCAGGATCGGCTTGATGAGATTGGTGTTTGAAAGAACGGCCCCATAATCGGTTTCAATCCCCCAGATCGCCCCCAGCACAAACGGGTCCACGCCATAGCGCCGCCCCACGGCTTCAAATAATGTCCAGTTGCGTTCCATGGCTGATTTACCGCGTGAAATTCGCCCCGCAGAAACCCGCCGCTCAATATATTCCCATATTGGTGTGGTAAATTCGGGCTGCCCCGATATACGCCGGGCAATAGAGGCATCATATTCCACGCCCCCCATAGCCTGACGGTAAGTGGCACTTGAAATGCCGTTTTGGCGCGCCTTGGATTCAAACTCTTGAAGAAACTGACTGAAGGTGCCCACCGGCTGGGCAATTGCAGCACCCGAATTCAACATACCCCAAAGCGCAGCAAACAAAAATTTGACGCACATGATTTTTACAAATTTTATCTGCGCCATCTGGTTTTCCTATCGGTTGCGTTTGCGCAAGATATTTTCCCAATCATATGCGCTTTTCACAATGCCCTTCAGGTCGTTCAATTTCGGTTTCCAGTCAAGCTCAGTACGAATCCGGTCCGCCTTTGCAACAATCGAGGCGGGATCTCCGGCGCGCCGGGGCACCTCATTCACCTGAAAGTCCACCCCGGAAATCTGTTTGACTACATCAATGACCTCACGAACAGAATATCCCTGCCCGTAGCCGCAATTCATTGTAGCATTTTTTTTGTTGGTTTTAAGGTAGTCAAGCAACAAGGCATGGGCATCAACCAGATCACTCACATGAATATAGTCACGCACCCCTGTGCCGTCGGGCGTGTCAAAATCAGTTCCAAACAGATCCATATGTTCGCGCATTCCCAATGCTGTTTGTGTTGCCACTTTAATCAAATGTGTCGCCAGGGGCATTGATTGACCTGTTCTGCCTGAAGGGTCAGCCCCCGCCACGTTAAAATAGCGCAGCACACCATAATTTATATCATGCGCGCGGGCCATATCCGCCAGCATCCATTCCGTCATCAGTTTGGAGCGCCCATAAGGGGACATGGGGGACAATTGCGTATCTTCGCTCACCGGCTCCAGACCCGCCATGCCGTAAACCGCAGCCGTCGAGGAAAAAACAAACCTTTTCACTCCCCCCTTGACTGCAGATTCAAGCAGGTTCCGTGACATACAGGTATTATTCGAATAATATTCAAGCGGCTTTTCAACCGATTCCGGCACCACGATGGAACCGGCGAAGTGCACGATTTCATCAATTTTATGGGTGGAAATAATATCGGAAACAAGTTCCATGTCCCCCACTTCCCCCAGCACAAAAATTGCGTTCTGATCCACTGCCCAGTCAAAGCCGGTGCTCAGATTATCAATCACAACAGTTTCACGCCCCCCCTCAAGAAGCCGCAATACCATATGAG
>WFOP01000125.1 GCA_015487985.1 Hyphomicrobiales bacterium | reverse complement strand
GGAAAAAAGGTATGCGCAATCGTCATTGCGGACATCCCGGCCTGTCGGCGCGAAACAAAAAGCACCATGCGCGGCAATCCAGAAAGCCAGCGACGGAATACGCCGCTGTGGATTGCTTCGTCGCTTCGCTTCTCGCAATGACGGGAATTATTAGCCCTTATGCCCATCAGCTGCTCAACCCGCCAAACAGGGTCGGCATATCCAGCGGCCTGAAGCCATAATGATCGAGCCAGCGCCGGTCGGCGTCAAAGAAGGCGCGCAGGTCCGGCATGCCGTATTTCAGCATGGCGAGCCGGTCAATGCCCATGCCCCAGGCAAAGCCCTGATAGACTTCGGGATCAAGGCCCGACATGCGCAACACATTGGGGTGCACCATGCCGCAGCCTAGAATTTCCATCCAGTCGGACCCCTGCCCGATTTTCACCTCAGAGCCAGAGCGGTCACATTGCACATCCACTTCCATGGAGGGTTCAGTGAAGGGAAAAAAGTGCGGCCGGAAACGGGTGGTGACATTGTCCACTTCGAAGAAGGTTTTGAGAAATTCCTCCAGCACCCAGCGCAACTGGCCAATGTGGGAGGCTTTGTCAATCACCAGCCCTTCGACCTGATGAAACATGGGGGTGTGGGTCTGGTCACTGTCGCAACGATAGGTGCGGCCCGGAATGATGATGCGGATCGGGGGTTCCTGAGCTTCCATGGTGCGGATTTGCACCGGGGAGGTATGGGTGCGCAAAACCTTGCGCTCGCCTTTTTCGTCCGGCTCAAAAAAGAACGTGTCGTGCATTTCGCGGGCCGGGTGGCCTTCGGGGAAATTCAGCGCGGTGAAATTATAATAATCGGTTTCGATATCGGGGCCTTCGGCCAGCGAAAAACCCATGTCGGAAAAAATGGCGGTGATTTCGTCAATCACCTGAGAAACGGGATGGATAGAACCGCGCGCCAGGGGGCCGGGCCGCAGGGGCAATGTCACGTCAACCTTTTCGCTTTTGAGGCGCTGTTCCAGCGCGGCGAGCTTGAGGGCGGAATTGCGGGCCTCAACCAAAGCGGCAATTTCCTTTTTGAGACCATTGATGGCAGGGCCGGCAACCTTGCGCTCATCCGGGGTCATTTTGCCAAGGGTCGCCAGAAGCGCGGACACCGAGCCTTTTTTCCCCAATGCGCCAACACGTACCGCATCCAGATCCGCAAGGGTTCGGGCCTGCGCGATATCGGTTTCAATTTGACTCTTCAGGTCAGCGATTGTGGATTGGTCTGGCATTGGGGGATCCCGTCGAAAATATGGTTGGTTACAAACACAAATAGCCCCGCACCGTCCCGTTGTTCAACGGCAAAGATGCGAAGGCTAATTTTTGGCCTCAGTCAAGCATGAGGGCTGCCAAAAAGGGAACAGTGCCCTTTAAGCAGAAAAACGGCCGTGAGTGGTTTTTTCAACCGGCTCAAGATAGGCAAGTGCGCTCTTGGCCTGGGCAACAAGTGCGCCAAAGGCTTCAGGTTCACGCACGGCCAGATCAGCCAGAACTTTACGATCTACGGCAATCTCAGCTTTTGTGAGGCCGTCGATAAATCGACCATAGGTCAGACCATGGGCGCGCACACCGGCATTGATCCGCTGTATCCACAGGGCGCGAAAATTACGTTTGCGGGTCTTGCGATCCCGATAGGCATATTGACCGGCCTTCTCCACTGCCTGTTTGGCGGCGCGGAAGGTGGATTTGCGACGGCCATAATAACCCTTGGCCTTGTCGATAACTTTTTTGTGGCGGGCGTGGGCGGTGACGCCTCTTTTTACGCGGGACATTTCTTATGCTCCAAATTCTTAGAATATTGTGTTGTCGCACTTTGGAATCGAAAAACCGGAAGAACCGCTTTTTTTCCAAAGCGCTCCGAATTTAGCGATTATACGGCATATAGGACTTCACGGTGCGGGCATCCGCATCGCAAAGAGCGGAGGTGCCGCGATTTTGCCGAATATATTTCGAGTTATGGCTCATAAGACGGTGACGTTTGCCAGCGGCTCCTGCGATCACTTTACCTGTGGCTGTGACCTTAAAGCGCTTTTTAGCGCCAGACTTAGTCTTCAATTTTGGCATTTTCTCTGCTTTCTTTTGTCACGTTTCAGGTGAAACGCGGTAGAGATCTTTAGGTCGCCACGGCATGCCTGCTGGCCGGACCACCCGGGTTAGAGATGGCTGTATAGAGCCACCTCCATTTTTGTGCAAGAAAATTTTCTTGGAAAAACTGCCTGACTTATTTGCCCATGGGGCCGCCGGCGCGGGCCCAGGCGCCAATGCCGCCGGACAGGTTGGCCACATCGGTATAGCCCATGCGCACCAGCTGGTTGCCTGCTGCGCCCGAACGGGCACCTGATGCGCAAACCAGAATAATGCGTTTGCCTTCTTCAACAGAGGGGAGTGTGGAGGAACCATCGGTTTTGGCGTGATTGGCGAATTCCTGCAAAGGGGCAACCAGCGCATTTTTCACGGTGCCCGAAAAGGAAATTTCACCATGGCCGCGCACGTCAACAAAGACGGTATTATCATCACCGTGAAATTGAACAGCCGAAGAAGCGGAAATGGTCTGCAATTTTGCGCCTGTGTCGTTTGAGCTGCCAAAAAGGGATGCAAAGGGAGAGAAGTTCATAATTGTACCTGTTTCGTGTTTTGATAGATTGAGGAGGATTAGGGACCTGTGTGCTTTGGCTTATGCCTTGAGCATGAGGTCGGAATTTTTGGGTTTGACGGGCACCACGAGATAGTGCACGCCATTCTGTTCAGCTTTGGGGAAGCGACCGGCGCGAATGTTCACCTGAATGGAGGGCAGCAAAAGGCGGGGCACCGAAAGGGAGGAATCCCGTTCATTGCGCATGGCCACAAACTCTTCAAGGGAAACCCCGTCTTTAATATGCAGATTTTGCTTTTGCTCTTTCACCGTTGTTTCCCAGGCATACTCGTCCCTTCCCGGCGCTTTATAGTCATGACACATATAAAGCTTTGTTTCATCGGGCAGGGCCAGAAGGGAATGAATTGAGTTGTAAAGAGCACGCGCATCGCCACCGGGGAAATCTGTGCGGGCCGTACCATAATCGGGCATGAACAGGGTATCACCAACAAAAACATTGTCGCCGATCTTATAGCTCACATCCGCAGGCGTATGACCGGGGGTATACATAACTTCCATTTCCAGATTGCCAATTTGAATCACATCCCCCTCGGCAAACAAACGATCAAAATCAGAACCGTCTGTTTTCAGATCATCAAGATTAAACACCGGCCGGAAGATTTCCTGAACTTTGGTTATGTGCTCACCGATACCGATTTTGGCGCCTGTCAACGCCTTAATCATTGGCGAGCCGGAAAGGTGGTCTGCATGGGCGTGGGTTTCCAGCGCCCATAAAACTTCAAGGTCCAGTTCCTTGGCCCGGGCCAAAATAGCATCAACGGAGTTGGTGTCGACTTCACCCGAGTTTTGATCATAATCAAGGACGGGATCTATAATTACAGCTTTTTTGGTATCCAGATCAGCAACCAGATAGGTGATCGTATTGGTGGCCTTGTCAAAGGAGCCTTCAATGAACACATTCTTATCAGACATGATATTCTCACTTATTGTTGGAATTGGTTGTATTGTGCTGTAAAAGCAAAGCTACAGACCAATGCGGATGGCACGAATGCCCCCCTTGTTGTTGACTAGTTGGTGCATCTTATATATTAGTACAATCTAATATATCAAGGAAAATTTTGAAGAAGATCATAAAATGCTCGATTCCCCTGAAAATGCCGCAAAAACTGATGCTCTGGAAATGGATATAGATGCCCTGGAGCAAAAGGCCAGTGATATTGCGGTACTGCTCAAGGCCATGGGAAATGAGCGGCGGCTGGTTATTTTATGTCAGCTCGTGGCACAGGGCGAAATGTCCGTTGGTGCCATGGTGGATAAAATCGGCCTGGGGCAATCGGCCCTGTCCCAGCATCTGGCCAAAATGCGCGATGAGGGCATTGTTGCAACCCGTCGCGATGGTCAAACCATCTATTACCGGGTGAAAGACGGGCGGGTGGAGGAGCTGATGGCAATTTTACATCGGCTTTATTGCAAGGTTTGACCAAGCAGATTTCAGCATGTTGCTTCTAATTATTGAGTGATTTGAGCAAGCCCAGTTTTTCGCGTGTGGCAAAACGCAAGGTCAGCATAACGGCTGCGAATGCAAGGCCTGTGGCCAACCCGAGCCATATGCCAATACCGCGCCATTCCCAAACAAATCCGGCAACATAGGCCGTGCCCATTCCCACACCCCAATAACCGATGAAGGCAATCACCATCGGGACTCTGGTATCTGAAAGACCACGCAGGGAGGCAAGCATTATCACCTGCGCACCATCCACCAGCTGGAATGCCGCCGCAACAATCAAAAACGACGCGGCCAGCAACAAAGTCGCCTGATTTTCAGCAACGGTTTTATCAAGATAAAGCTCCACCAGAAATGTCGGAAACAGGAGAAAAACGGCGCACGAAACAACCATAAAGCTCATTCCCACACCCATGGAGACCCAGCCGGCGCGCCCGATTGCCTTTGAGTCACTCGCGCCATAGGCCAATCCCACCCGCACGGTTGTAGCCTGAGACAGGCCCAGGGGGACCATAAAGGCGATTGAAGCCAGTTGCAGCGCCACAGCATGGGCAGCCAGCTCAACCGTGCCCAGAATTCCCATCAGGATTGAGGCCAGACCAAACAGGGACACTTCAGACAAGATTGTAAGCGAGATGGGGGTGCCAATGCGCAACAATTCAAAAAAGCGGGGCCAGTCCGGCTTAAAAAAGCGCACCAGTACATGATAGCGCCGATAACGGCGATGCAGAAGCACAAAACCCAGAATGGTAAAAAACATCACAAAATGCACGATGGAGGTGGAAATCCTG
>WFOP01000124.1 GCA_015487985.1 Hyphomicrobiales bacterium | reverse complement strand
TGCCTTCACCTTCACCATGTCCAATACTGGCACACCTTCGGTAATGGCCACAATAAACTCGATTTCCGCATCAATCGCTTCAATGATTGCAGCGGCAGCGCCCGCAGGGGGCACATAAATCACGCTGGCATTCGCCCCGGTGACTTCCTTGCCCTCGGCAACACTTGAAAAAATCGGCAATTCTGTTGCATCAAGAGAGCTGGTCCATGTCTGCCCGCCCTTTTTCGGGTGTGTGCCCCCCACCATTTTCGTGCCGAAATAGGCCAGCGCCTGCTCGGTATGAAAGGTGCCGGTTTTCCCGGTCAGGCCCTGAACCAAAACCTTCGTATCTTTATTGACGAGAATGGACATGAATTTAGTCTCCGTTGCTCTTGCGACTTTGGTCGCAACTGGCCTGATTTTATTAGTTTGTTTTGTTAATGCGTGTAATTTGATAAGTGAACGTATCGGAATTGTGATAGGCGTGAACAAATGACATCGGCGTATCCGAATCCTGACGCCATGCCCCAAAAACCTCTTCACCGCTGGTTTGTATTTCCCCTACAAACCCGTCCATCTCGTTAAGCGAATCAATGGAAAAACGAAAGTCAGGTTCGCTGATTTTGAACGAGCAATAACCCATATCATATCCGGGATAGGACTCCATGAAACCCCAGATTTCAGCCGCCCCGACATTCTCGTAATACAACTCGGCACTCAGTTCCTTGTAAAAAGGCGCATTGCCCACATCATAATCAATATCATGGGTCCAGCCTTCGCTTTGCAACGCATCAATGATGGCCCTGTTATCCTCAACCAGCAACTGACAAAGCCGCACGGCATCCCCCAGCACTGCCCTGGACAGGTTTTGCGCACTATTGTCCGCCCCCTGCTCCCCCGAGGTTTGAGTTGGCGCAGGTCCGCTTTGGCCCTGCTTGACCTTGGCCAGAACAGGTGCACCAAATCCCATGACAACGACACCCGCCACGCCGCTTAAAATCGCCAAAGTTTTTAGTCGTTCCATTGAATAATCCCTTCGCTTTACCTTCAAAATACCGTCCCTGTTTATCTCTCAAGCCCAAGCCTGACCCACAACAGCTCAACCCACCCTGATATTCAGATAATATAGAGCATTTTATCCCGACAAGACACGCCCCTCGTGTGACCGGCACCCCATGCACCAGCCAACAGGAATGCAAAAGCGGGAACGACCCGTTTCATGTTATTTCCCACGTACTGCCGCGACAATTTTTTGCGCCGCATCATCCAGATCACTGGCTGAAATCACATTGAGATCGCTATTGTCGATCAACGCCTGCCCCTCGGCAACCTTGGTTCCCTCGAGCCGCACAACCAGCGGCACGTTCAAGCCGATTTCCTCAACCGCCTGCAACACCCCCTGCGCAATCACATCACAACGCATGATACCGCCAAAAATATTGACCAATATGCCTTTGACCGAAGGATCAGAGGTAATAATCTTGAAAGCGGCGGTTACTTTTTCCACCGTGGCCCCACCGCCAACGTCCAGAAAGTTGGCGGGCTTTTCACCATAAAGCTTGATAATATCCATGGTGGACATGGCCAGACCGGCCCCGTTGACCATGCACCCGATCGAGCCCTCAAGAGCAATATAGGCCAGATCAAACTTGCCCGCTTCAATCTCCTTTTCGTCTTCTTCGCTCAAATCACGCAGCGCCTGCACATCGGGATGGCGAAACAAGGCGTTATTGTCAAAGGACACTTTGGCATCCAGCACCGCCAGATGGTTATCTCCAAGAACCACCAGCGGATTGATTTCCAACAGGCTCATATCCTTGTCGGTAAAAGCGGTATAGAGAATGGGAAACAACTTCATCCCGTCGGCACGCGCATCCCCCTCAAGGGCCAGCGCATCACAAATCGCGCCCGCTTTTTGCTCCGTGACCCCATCGTCTGGCTCAATGGCAATAGTGTGGATTTTTTCCGGCGTCTTTTCCGCCACCGCCTCAATATCCATCCCCCCTTCAGTGGAGGCAACAAAACTCACCCGGCCGTTTTCCCGGTCCACCAGAATGGAAAGATAAAGCTCGCGCGCAATGTCGGCCCCGTCCTCAATATAAATCCGGTTAACCTGTTTACCTGCGGGGCCTGTCTGTTTTGTCACCAGCGTATTGCCCAGCATTTCATTGGCATGGGCCACAACCTCTTCAACAGAGCGCGCCAGGCGCACCCCCCCTTCGGCCTGACCCCCCAGCTC
>WFOP01000123.1 GCA_015487985.1 Hyphomicrobiales bacterium | reverse complement strand
GGCGGGACTGACGCGGGGCACCTATGACAGGCGACCCGATGACGGGCTGGTTTTGCGCGATGCGGTCATTGCCAATGTTGTGCGCTCTGTGCCCCCGCAAAACAAACCGGTGGCTGCGGAAGTAAATGCCTGCCGCCCGTTCCTGCTCTCCGCCCTGAACGAATATGAAGGGCTGAAAACGTTCTTTGCCTTGGGGCGCATCGCCCATGATGCGTTTTTGAGCACTTTGGATTTGCGCAGGGCGGCCTTCCCCTTTTCCCACGGGGGGCAGCATGATCTGGGGGAGCATGGTGTGCTTTTTGATAGTTATCACTGCTCGCGCTATAATACCAATACGCGGCGCCTGACGACTGAAATGTTTGAAAGCGCATTTTTCAACGCAGCAAAGCATGCAAAAATCGGCAACTGGTCCTAAAGCGTGTCTTTAATCCCAAAACCGGTACCCACTTTTGGGAGACATGCTCTATCTTTTTTCTTCGCATGTCTTTAATCCCAAAACCGGTACCCACTTTTGGGAGACATGCTTTAATGATTCCCTTTCATCAGGCGCGACTTTTCTCTTTGCCAATCGCGTTTCTTTTCGCTTTGTCGCTTGTCGCCCTTGGTCTTGCCTTTGCCAAGGCCCAGCAATACTTTTACCAATCCACGATCATTGAAATACAGCTTTAGCGGCACAATGGTGTTGCCTGCCCGTTGAACAGCGGCCTGCAGCTTATTGAGTTCTTTACGCTTGACCAGCAGTTTCCGGGGCCGCCGTTCGGCGTGATTAAACTGATTTGCCTGAACATATTCGGGAATATAAGAATTGATCAGCCACAATTCATCATTCTCCGGTGAGGCGTAGCTTTCGGTAATCTGGGCTTTGCCATTGCGCAAAGAACGCACTTCTGTGCCCACCAGGGAAATCCCGGCTTCAAGGGTTTCAGAAATCTCATAGTCAAACCGGGCGCGTCTGTTTTCAGCGATCAGCCCTGTGGCGATTTTGGGTTTTCTTTTGACATTACGGGCCAAGACACTGTCCTTAAATCAGACCGGCATGGGCCATTGCAGCATCAATTACCGGCTTGGTTTCATCGGACAATTCTACCAGGGGCAGACGCGTTTCAGCGCTACACAGACCAAGTTTTTGCGCCGCGTATTTTGCACCGGCAGGATTGGGTTCAACAAATAAAGCCTGATGAAGGGGGGCGAGTTTATCCTGAATTTTCAGTGCGCCGGCATAGTCCCCTTGCGTGCAACTGGCCTGAAACCGGGCACAAAGAGCCGGGGCAATGTTGGAGGTTACCGAAATACAGCCCTGCCCGCCATGGGCATTATAACCAAGGGCGGTAATATCTTCCCCCGAGAGCATGACAAAATCCTCCCCCAGAACCTGACGGTCCAGCGTCGCACGCCCCAGATTTGCCGTGGCATCTTTGACGCCGATTATATTTGGGCAACTCTCACGCAAACGTGCCATGGTTTCAACACCGATTTCAACAATGGAGCGGCCCGGAATATTGTAAAGAATTACCGGCAATCCACAGGCCTCGGCAATAGTTTTGAAATGGAGGAACTGGCCTTCTTGTGAAGGTTTGTTATAGTATGGGGAGACGGTGAGAATGGCATCGGCGCCCGCCTGCCTGGCAAATGTTGCCAATTCAACGGCTTCTGTTGTCGCGTTCGACCCCGCCCCGGCAATGACCGGCACCCGGCCCGCAGCCACTTCAACACAAAGGGCGACAATATCGCGATGTTCGCCATGGCTCACCGTGGGGCTTTCCCCGGTCGTGCCCATGGGAACCAAGCCATTCGTGCCCTGCTCAATCTGCCATTCGACCAAATCCGCAAACGCCTTCTTGTCCACCGCACCATCTCTAAAGGGAGTGATAAGTGCCGTGATGGAGCCGTAAAACATTTTGTTTTCCTTCGTGTAAAGATTTAGTCAGGCAATTTGATGCCTGAGTCTGACCCTAGAGTGACCTGAATAGCTTAAAATTCCGGCATAATAATGCCCGATTTTTGCACCATAGTTCGAGTTGGTATCGGGGACAAGTGGTTTGCTCAGGTGAGTTTGCTAGCGGCATTTGCACCCCGATTTCAATCCATTTGTTCCCCTTTTATCAATTTTCTTCCTGTGGCAACGCTTTCTTCACCATAGGATGAAAGGGTAACGGTTGCTGAACGCATGGGGGCCGTGTTTCAGCAATGTGTTTGTTTGCGTAAATAGGACCTTGTGCGATGTTTTTGTGCCCGAAACCCTCAATTCAATTTTTCCATTTTTACCGGCGCGCACTGTTAAAGGTGTTTTTTGCCCTGTGCCTCATTGCCCTGCCCGGCGCGGTTCTTGCAAATCAGAATGTTGACACAACTGTCACCGGCTCCATCGGGGGCTCCATTTCTTCGGCCACCGGCTCCCCGCAGTTTTCCAACGCGCTGGCGCTGATTTCCAATGAAAAATATGCGCAGGCCTATGCCAATGCACGCGGGTTTAGTGACCCGGTGGAACGCCGAACCGTACAATGGGCAGCCATTTATTTTGGCGAGGGGGCAATTGATGCCAACTCCATCGTGCGATTTGCTGCTGATGCACCTGAGTTTGCCTCCGCCAATGCCTATAAAATCCGCCTTGAAAAATCTCTGGTGGAAAATGGCGCCGGCTTCCGGCAGGTCATTGATATGCTGGGGGGAGAAATGCCCCGGCAGGTTGATGCCCAAATCGCATTGGCAAAAGCCTATGTGCAGGACGGTCAGCGCGCGCGCGGCGTTCGCATTGCGCGTCAGGTCTGGATAAATAATTTTCTCACCCGGGAACAAGAAGCCGACGTTCAGCAAAGTTTCGGCGGGGCTTTTACCCGTGATGATTATTGGAAGCGTAGTGTTAACCTGCTGATGAATGACAGGGCGCGCGGTGCCGAGCGGATTATGTCTTATCTGTCTCCTGCGCAAAAAACCCTGGTTCTGGCGCGCATTGCGGTGGCGCGAAAAGCGCCCAACGCGCAACAATTGCTGGACCGGGTTGATCCTGCCTATCGCAACCATCCCTTGTTTCATTTTTCGCGCGGGCAACATGCGCGCCGTGCGGGAAATCTGAGGGGGGCGGTGGAATTCTTCAATCAGGTTTCCGGCCCCCTGCCCAACTCTGCCCTGTGGTGGTATGAACGGCGTTCACTGGCGCGCAGTCTGATTGCCGCCAAGCAATATCGCGCTGCCTATAGTGCCGCTGCCGCCTATAATGAGGGGCCGGACGGGCGCGTGGTGGATGCCAATTTCCATGCGGGCTGGATTGCCTTGTCATTCCTGAATGATCCGCGCACCGCAATCAGGCATTTTGAACGGATGCGCTCTCTCTCCACCCTGTCCACCTCCATATCCAAATCCAATTATTGGCTGGGGCGTGCGCTGAGCAAGCTGGGGGATGACAATGGGGCGCGGGCCGCATTTAGTGCTTCGGCGCGCTATCATTTGACCTATTATGGACAGCTCTCGCGCTATCGTCTGGGGGTAACGGATCTGGATATCCGCCCGATGCCACAATGGCAGGGGGACCAGTTTGACTTTAATAACCGTCAACTGGTGCGCGCTGTTCGACTGCTTCAAGCCAACGGGAAAACCGGCTGGGCGGAAAAACTGGTGGGACGGCTGATTTATCAGGTTTCAAAACCGGGAGAAATGTTGCTCACGGCACGCCTGGCGCAGGAAATCAACGCCCACAATCTGGCAATTTTAATGGCCAGTGTGGCGGACAGAAAAGGCGTTGCGCTGGACCTGTTCAACTATCCCCGCGACGGCATCCCCAGCAACACTCGTCTGGCCAGCGTTGATCTTGCCGCTGTTTATGCGGTGGCCCGTCAGGAGAGCCGGTTTGACGTGGATGCCGTGTCTCGGGTGGGTGCCCGTGGCGTCATGCAACTGATGCCGGCAACGGCAAAAGAAACCGCCAACTTTATCGGCGTCTCCTATTCCCCCGGACGTTTGCTGAGTGATGCGGGATATAATGCGTTGCTTGGCTCTACCTATCTTTCGCGGCAACTCGAGCGGTTTGACGGCTCACTGATTATGGCGGCGGCGGCCTATAATGGGGGGGGCGGTAACGTGAACAAATGGGTGCGCACCTTTGGCAATCCCACAAGTTCTTCGGTTGATCCTGTGGTATGGATCGAGCAAATTCCCTTTGAAGAAACGCGCAAATATGTGCAGCGGGTGTTGGCAAATTACATGTTTTACCGCGAGCGGCTGGGTCATGCCGACATCACGATTGCCCAGGCCCTGCGACGCATTGAAACACAATAGGCGGGGTTGGTGCATTTGGCTTGAAATCTTCCAGTTGACTGGTAAGCATGTTCGTTATGGCAAGGCGCACTTTTCCCCCCGATGATTATGAACCCTTTTTGCAACTGCCCGTTCAAACAATTGCGGGAGTAATCGGGGGCGCAAAACTTCGCGTTCACCTCTCAGGGCGTCTGGATGACCGGCGGGTGCCGCTGGTTTGTCTGGCGGATTATTGCCGCAATATGGGGGACTATCGGAGTTTTTTGCGCCTGTTTCAGCGACAATTGGAAAGTGACTGGCCGGTGGTGCTTATCGATCTGGCGGGGCACGGGCGCTCGACAAACCGACAAAAAACAAATCAATATACAACCACAAATGATGCCCGGGACGTGGCGGCGGCCTGTGCGGCGCTGGGCATCGAGCGGGCGGTGTTTTTGGGCCAGGGGTATGGTGGCCGGGTGATTATGTCCCTCGCCGGGCTAAACCCCCATCTGATCTCAGGCACTTTGCTGATGGATTCCGCCCCTGTTATTCACGCCCCCAGTCTTGTGCGCCTGCGGGACAACCTTACCCTTATCATTCAAATGCGCGGCAAAAAACAATTTGGCACCATCGCTCATCAGGCCTTTGGCAAATCCTATCCCGGCATAACACAAAAGGAACTGGACCAGATTATTTCGCGCACCTTTTACTGGTCTAAATCGGGTCGCGTCCGGCCATTGTTTGATATTGCGCTGTTAAAAAAGCTTGCAAGCGTTCAGTTTGATGACCTTTATGAAGCGCAATGGGCATTGTTCAATTTGCTGGACCATGCCCCGCTCATGCTCATGCGCACGCAATTGACCGATCAACTGACACGTACAATTTTTCAGAAAATGGGCGACCTGCGCACCGATGCAATTCAACTGGTTATTGCAGGGCAAGGCTCGCCGGCACTATTGGAGGGCAGTGATGAAGTGGGGGCGATTTGTGATTTTGTTCACCATGCCAGCCGCCATGCCCGCTGTTCGCCGATCGTCACCGGTTAGGCGGGTTTTGGTTCAAGGCAATCATCAAATCTATTGGGGGTATCAGGCAGTTTACAATCAGCTTTTCAGCTTTTTTGCCTGGGCAATCCACTCATCGCGCTCAATCCGGCCCTTGAATGACAAATAATCATCCACCCAATCAATTTCTTTTTGGCTCCATTGAGCAATCTGATCAAAATGATAG
>WFOP01000122.1 GCA_015487985.1 Hyphomicrobiales bacterium | reverse complement strand
TTTACACCCCGCGCCATGGCCAACGGCGCCCCTCAGGAGAATTCCGACACAGATAACACGCTAAAAAAATCCGGCCCCGCCCTGCGCCACAAAGGCCTGCTCATGCCCATCTCCAAAATGGTTGAAACAGGCGTCAGCGTGGAAAAGTCGGCAAACGAAGATAATAGCAAGCCCTTGGACACCGACTCAGATATGAAGAAAGCTGAAGAAATTGACGATCACCCCATGGCGTCAATTGAAGAAGGGACAGACTCCGGCGATGAAAACATCAAAGCCACACCAGACAACGATGACGAATCGGTCAGCGTCAACGATGGAAAATCTTTCGACAATATCGAAGAATTGGCGGACACCGGGGATGAATCACACGACACTGATGCCAGCGCCACAAACACGGACCCAGACACAAAAGACACATCCGACAGCCAAACCACACCTGCCAGCAACACAGACAACGACAAAGACGAGCACGACGACGACAAAGACACCCGGGACCTGTCGGCCACAAACGAACCCAACGATACAGAAAACGCCGACAAAAAGGCCAGATAGCCAGCACCTCCTGCTGGCCCTTTTTGCCCTGATTCTCGCCGGATTCACTGTCTTCTTGCTGTTGCCCTCAGGCGTGATGGCGCAGGACATCTCCATTGATTTTGGCGATGATGCCACCCTGACCGAGCGCGCCGTTCAGTTGATCGGGCTGATAACAATTCTCGCGCTGGCCCCCTCGATTCTGGTGATGGTCACCAGTTTTACGAGAATTATTGTTATCCTGTCGCTATTGCGCACTGCCATTGGCCTGCAAACCGCCCCACCAAATACCGTTATGATTTCTCTGGCCCTGTTCCTCACCGCCTTTGTCATGGGTCCGACCCTGCAGCAAAGCTATGATGAGGGCATTGCCCCGCTCATGGAGGGGCGCATTGAGTTTCAGGAGGCCTTTGACCGGGGGGCTGCCCCCATTCACCAGTTCATGCGTGCCAATGTTCGCGACAAGGATATTCAGCTTTTTGTTGATTTGTCCGGGGAAGAACCGCCCGAAACCATCGAAGAACTTTCCCTGACAATTCTGGTCCCCGCTTTCATGATTACTGAACTGCGCCGTGCATTTGAAATCGGATTTTTGCTGTTTTTGCCCTTTATCATCATCGACATGGTGGTGGCCTCTGTTTTGATGGCCATGGGCATGATGATGTTGCCCCCGGTGGTTATTTCCCTACCCTTCAAGCTGATATTCTTTGTGCTGGTGGATGGCTGGCATCTGGTCGCGGGATCAATCGTTCGAAGTTTTGTCAGCGGTTAAAGCGTGTCACCGATAAGTGGATACCGG
Source organism: Hyphomicrobiales bacterium (assembly GCA_015487985.1). Taxonomy (GTDB): domain Bacteria; phylum Pseudomonadota; class Alphaproteobacteria; order Rhizobiales; family Devosiaceae; genus DROE01. The sequence goes on along the minus strand of WFOP01000122.1, from coordinate 3,211 downwards.
TTATCGGGTAATTGACACGCGCAAAACAAAGCTGTCACCGATAAGTGGAAGTCTTTATGCCTCACGCCGGCGGGCTGATATGCCTCACGCCGGCGGGCTGGTTTATCGGGTAATTGACACGCCCAAAACAAAGCTGTCACCGATAAATGATGCTCAAGAACGCAGCACAGGCACCCTAAAACAAAATCAAATCTCATAAAGTCGCTTATGTGCGTTCCACACTGGCTTTTGGTGCCAGTGCCCCATCCGCGCCATAGGTCAGGCGATAGGAATTGAGGAAGGCGGAGAGACCATCAATTGCGGCAATTTTTGATGCGATCGTTCTGAAATCCACACTGGTTTGAACAACAACCCCGGTAACATAATCAAACATGGGCCATTCGGGTGAATTTGCCATGCGGTCGGAAAACCTGCTGCGCAACCGGGCCAATCCCAGATCATCGCCGCCAAGAACATACCCGACTGCCGCCTTGATAATGTTCATGCGTGCCGGCAAAGACAGGTTGGCGCTGGTATCCCCGCGCGAATATATCAACTCGATTTGTTCGGCCGCTTTCAAATATTGTTCGCCCCGCCAATAGGCATCAACCCGCAGAAAATCCACGTCCCGCCCCTCAAGGTTCGCAAGAACATCCAGCGCCAGGTTCATCCGCCCCTCATCGATCAGCGCCCGCCCCTCCAGCAGTCGCCGCTGACGTTCAAGGGATGGCGGCAGGTTTGCCAGCGCCGAGACATTTAACGCCTTGAGCGCCAGGGCCGGTTTGCGATCAGCAATGTAAATAACCGCCAGATCAGCGGCAATCTGCGACCGCGCCGCCCCCTCCAGGCGCACATCTATCTGATATTCCAACAGTTCTGCCGCCTGCGGAAGCAAATCAACCCGGATCAGGCGACGTGCCAGATTTCGGATCATCTCGTCCCCGCGCGCGCCCGAGGGGGTCAGATAGCGAAAATCATAATAAAGCGAAAGAGCCTGCACATTTTCCAATGAATCTGCTGCCCCGTTGATAAACAGATCGGTAAATTCGCGTTGCGCCCTGTTGGTCAGTTCCAGAATAGCACTGTCATCCATTTTTGTTTCGGCGGCTTCTCTTACGGTTGAAAATCCGTCGCGATAGAGTTTGGAGTCAAACTGCAATCCGGCCAGCAATTCCAGCATTTTGGCCTCAATGACCCCGCCCCGCCAAACAATGGACTCCCGTGAAAGGGTTTGAATTGCCTTTTGCGCATCAAGACGCCCCATTCGTTGCAATAACAAAATCGTCCGGTAAATTGCCTCGGCCCGGGTGGGTCTGACATCCTGAGAAATCACATCCCCATATGTGTCCAGCGCCTCATCAAAACGTAAATCAAATTCATCCAGCCGCGCTTCAAACAAACCAAGCCTGCTTTTTTGAGCATAGGTGAGGTTTTCCGGGTTCACTTCGCGCATTAAACGGGTGGCCATTTCCTTGTCGCGGGTTTCAATTGCCGCTTCAATTCCCGCCAGAAAAAACTTGTTCTGTAACCAGGCAGGATACGAATCAACGATTATTTCCGACGCCAGCACATCAATCCTTGCCCCCACATAATCCCGCGCCTGCACCCGCGCAATGGCCCGCCACATCAGACTGTCGATGGATTCGGACAATTTGCCATATTTGAACAATTCAATGGCGTCCGAAGAACGATAAGCAACAACGCTGGCCGCCGCTTTGGCCGCAATCGCCTCGGGCAACAATTCCTCAATATTGTTTTCCTGGATCAGCAAATCCAGCACACCAATTGCCTCCAGCCCCAACTGATTTGCCAGCAGAACATAGGCAAGGTTCATCCGGGAGTTTTCCTTTTCACGCCCCACACTGTCCGCAGCGGTCGCCAGCAATTCATCACGCCGACGCATCAGATCAATCGGATTTTCCAGCACCAGACCTTCAAGATCAACAAATCCCTCGCGCTGGGCCAGCAATTCGTTGGTTTCCACATCGCGCACATCATTCAGGGAAGAAACGATCAACCCCTCCTCAGAGGCCAAAACTATTTCCCTGGCACCAAGCCGGATGTTCAACCCTTCATAGGCCGGTGCAATCACAAGCCCATGAATGGAGCTGAGCGCATCAAAGTCCACAAAGTTCAAACGCCGGACAATCCCGTGTGCGGGTGGATAAACGGTTACAACCTCCAGAACGTCGCCGATTTCAGGATCCCGCAATTCGTGCACCCGAACAGGCCGGTCCACATCGGCCACAATTTCGAACCGGCCCTGCTCATCCTGACGCCGATCAAGACGAATAGGCTCGGTGGGTGCCATAAGACTGTCCCCGAGTGACAATACCCAGCTCGGCCCCTGCGATCCAAGAGAGGCCAGCCGCGAAGTGGTCATTTTCATACGAACAATTTGTGTATCGCCAGCCGAAATTGTTGCAAAATCATCGCTGACAGTAGCGAGCAACTCCTGGTCGTCGGGCGCATTGATGATGGCCGTACTATCAAGCACCAGCCACAAATAATCCCCCCGTTCAAATACCGCCGCCGGGGTTTCCTTGATAAAGGGAAAGGTAATGCGGATGGTGGACCCCACTTTGCTCACCGCCGGGGTTACCTCGGTTTGATCCGTCAGGGGAACTTGGGCAGGCCCCTCACGCAAAGCCTCGATCTGAGTGGCATTTTCCTGCTCTCGGGATTCGCGTTCAATTTTTTCCATTTGCGCCGCCAAAAGCAATTCCTCAGCGCTGATCGTTTCCAGATCCGGGTCAATAGAATCAAAATCAAGTACAAACTGGCGTTCTGAATTTTCATAAAAACGGGGCTTCACCCCATCTTCCAAACGAAACACAACAAGATTGCTGCCAATCTGTCTGGTGCTGGAAACCTCTACAATTTCGGGGGGCATATCCCTGACAAGCTGATAAAAGTCCAAATCGACCGGCCAGTTAAATTCCAGACTGGCCACATTATCCTCCAGCTTGTAGCTGGCGGTTGTGTCTTCGCTCCAGTCAAAGACAATCCGCACAAAGGTGGGGTGATGCCCAACGCTGATTTTTGCGGTGGGATTGTTCAGACGGGCAAACTCGATTCGCTGTTCCAGCTCTGCAATTTCCGCGGCTTCCTGCGCCCGTTTACTCAGTTCCGCCACGACTTCAGCGGGCAGCCCCGGCGCCAGTCCCTGCCAGTCCGGTGGCAGAAAATCCAGATAAAGCTGTTCCCCCGCCTCCAGCCGGTTAACCCGCAC
>WFOP01000121.1 GCA_015487985.1 Hyphomicrobiales bacterium | reverse complement strand
TACGTTGACGGGGCGTCTTGTCCGGCAGATTCTCAGTGTTGGATTAAACAAATTTGCGCCGGTTGATTTAATGGCACTGCTGCAAAACCGGCAGGTTTTGAATAAAGGAAATGACAAGGAAAAATCCGCCACCATCCATGCCCTTGAATACGGGTTGTTTCGGGGGCAGCGGGCAATGCCGGGCATTCAGGGACTTTTTCAAGCCCTTGAAAAAAACCTTGATGGCTCCCTTGAATATCCTGCCCTTCGTTTATCAGGGGAGGAAGGGAAACGGGTTTCTTTTCTGCTCAAAGAACTTGAAACAGCGTTTGCCCCTCTGGTTTCTCTGCTGCAGGAAAAGACATTTTTTGCCCGGGACCTTGCAGGGGTTTTGCAGCAGGTGCTGTTTGGGCTTATGCCGGAAGCTGAAATTGAGCATCAAAGTCTGAACGGCCTTGCCCAGTTTGAGAACTGGGTCAAGGACCTGTGGCGTACCGGGCAGGCAGGGCCGCAACTGCATGCCAGCGATGCTCAGTCTGTTCTGCAAACACTGATGGGGACTGTTTCGGTGCGCGCCCGTGTTCCCGCGCGAACGGATATTTCAATCTGGGGGCGGCTCGAAGCGCGCATGCAGACGGCGGATCTGATGATCCTTTGCACGCTGAACGAAGGGGTGTGGCCTGAAATTGCGGACCCCGGACCATGGCTGTCGCGCGGCATGCGGCTTCATGCGGGCCTGGAGCCACCCGAGCGCCAGCACGGCCTGGCGGCCCACGACTTTGAGCTGGCTATATCCCATGGAGATGTTTTGCTTGCCTATTCAAAACGTATGGGCACCAGTCCTGCAATCCCCTCCAGGCTGATTGAAAGATTCATGGCCTTTAGTGGGGATGCCGCCAGCAGGAATATGCTTGAGCGCGGCGATTTATGGCTGGACAGGGCACGGAATTTGGACAAGGCCAAAACTCTCTTCCCCGCTCAGCGCCCTGCCCCTTGCCCCAAAGCCAGCCTCAGGCCGCGCGCCCTGTCCGTCACAGAAATTGAGGCTCTTATCACCAGTCCATTTGATCTTTATGCCAAACATGTTCTTAAACTCAGGCAGGTTGATCCGCTTGGAGAAGATATCGGCTACCGGGAACGGGGCACTCTTGTGCATGAAGTGTTTGCCCGATTTGTGCAGGCCAAGCATGATCCCACACACAAAGACGCCCACCATATCCTCATGGAAATTGCCAGGGATGTTTTCAGCGCCATGCAGGGGCAGAGCGAGCAACGCGAAATCTGGCTTAAGCGGCTGGAAAAATCAATGCACGGTTTTCTTGAATATGAGCGGGCACGAAACAGCACGATTGCGACCCGATTTGCCGAACAGAAAATGCGCTGGACCTTTGAAATAGAGGGGGAAGAATTCACCCTGCATGGCAAGGCGGATCGCATTGATATACGTCACGATGGCATGCTGGAGATTCTGGACTATAAAACCGGGACTGTTCCAGGCACCACACAAATGAAGGAATTTATGGCGCCGCAATTGCTGGTGGAAGCAGCTATTGCCAAGGCAAGCGGATTTGAAGCCAACGCACCCGCACCAACCTGTTTTCTTGAATATATTAAAATCGGGGCCGGGCCTGATGCATTTGTCCCCTGTCAATTCCATTACCCCAAGGGCATGGATGTGATGCAGGCTGCCGATAAAATCATGATCAATATCCAGGCTCAGATCAACGCATTTTTGCTCAATGACCATCTGGCAATGATGCCGCGCCTGATGCCAACAAAAAAGAATTATGCCGGCCCTTATGACCATTTGGCGCGCACGGCGGAGTGGACGCAAATTGAGGGGGATGAGGAATAATGGGCAAACCCTTTGACGTCAGACCGACAAGCGACACCATAACAAAACAGCGTATGGCGGGAAGCCCTGAATGCTCAATCTGGGTGTCCGCCAATGCGGGCTCCGGCAAAACCCATATTCTGACCCAGCGGGTATTGCGCCTTTTACTTAGCGGAGTTGCACCGGAAAATATCCTTTGCCTGACCTATACCAAGGCGGCAGCAGCGGAAATGAAAAGCCGGGTATCGGCAGAACTTGGCAGGTGGGCGGTGCTTGAAGAGGTGGCGTTGAAGGATACCCTGTTCCAGCTTTCAAATACCAGCCCTTCACAAAGGCAAATGCAGCGCGCGCGCACGTTATTTGCGTTGGCGCTTGAAACGCCGGGAGGGTTGAAAATATCAACAATTCACGCCTTTTGCGAGGCGGCGTTACATCGTTTTCCCCTTGAGGCAAATGTGCCGGTTAATTTCAGTGTTATTGAAGACGCTGAACGTGAACGGCTGATCCAGAATGCAAAAACGCAGGTACTGGCACAGGGATTATCCGGCAACACTGAAGAAAGCGAAGCGGTTGGCAATCTGTTTGCGATCATGAATGATGCGGCCATAAACAGGGCTGTGAAATCCGCTCTCGGGCAATCGCGAGAATTGCGCACGGCACTGTTGGACCCCGATAAAACCAAAGCCAACCTTCGCAAACTACTGAATGCAACACAGCTGGCGCCCGCAGAAGCAATCACCAAACAAGCCCTCAAGGCGTTTGATTTTACGCAGGCCGATTGCCAGCGGGTTTTTGCCATTACCCCCCCAAACCCGACACAAAAAAGATTTGAAGACAAGCTGGAACGTGTGGATTGGGACAATCTTAATCTGGATGTTTTGTTTGATCTGTTTTTAACCAAAAGCGGAACGGTGCCCGCGCGCAATTTCCCCAAAAAGAAGATATGCGATGAAGATCCGGTGCTGGCGGAAAAGATCCTGGCGCAGGCCCACCAGCTGGAAACTGCATTTGCCGAACTCAGAACAGCTGCCCTTATCCACCGCTCCAATGCCCTGCTTGATGTAATGGCGGCCATTCTGGCCCGCTATGAGAGCGAAAAAATCCGGTCGGGACGCCTTGATTTTGACGACCTGATTATCGGGTTTGAACATCTCTTGTCTGAAGGGGCCAGTGCTGATTGGGTCAGATATAAACTGGATGCAGGCATGGCCCATATTCTGGTGGATGAAAGTCAGGATACCAACCCGGATCAGTGGCGGGTTGTTCAATTGCTGGTGGATGACTTTTTTACCGGGGCAAGTGCTGCTGAAACAAATCGCACTGTTTTTGGGGTTGGGGACGAAAAACAATCAATTTTTGGTTTTCAGGGAGCCGAACCCGCCTTGTTCAGGCAGACCGGGCACCTGCTGAAACAAAAGGCCGAAGGCGCAAATAAACAATGGAAAAACATCCGGTTTCCGGCGAGCTTTCGCACGCTGGAAAATATTCTGAACGGCGTGGATCTGGTCTGCGCGCGCCCCGATATTCGTGCCGCCCTGCTCTGTGTGGATTTTCCGGTAAAACATGGAAGCGCGCGAAAAGACAAAGGGGGAAGTATCACCCTTTGGCCCCCGATCAAGACTGAAAAAGAGGATCGGGCACAAACGGCCTATCTGACCAGCCCGGCGGACTTGCAAAAAGGGGGAGCACGTTTGACTGCCGAACGCATCGGGCGCCAAATCAAACACTGGATTGACACCAAAAGACCGCTCGGCGCTCGCGGCAAAGCGGTGGTTGCCGATGACATTTTAATTCTGGTGCAAACGCGCGGACGGGTATTCAAGGAAATTATCCGCGAATTAAAAAACCTCAATATTCCAACGCCGGGCGCCGACCGTCTCGCCATCAGCGAGCATATCGTTATTGCAGACCTGTTGGCACTGGGGGATATTATGCTGAACAGGCGCGACGACCTGACACTGGCGGCCCTTTTGCGCTGCGCATTGTTCGAATTTTCCATTGATGAGCTTGAAGCCATTTGCGCCCATCGTGCCAAAGGCGTTTCGGTTTGGGATGCCCTTGAAGAGGCCGCCCAGACGAATATGGCGGCAAAAGAGGCCTTTGACGAACTCAACCGGCTGCAAAAAAATCTGAACCAGAGCCGCCCGTTTGAATTTTTCGCCGAACTTTTATTCTCCCATGGCGGGCTGAAAAAATTCCATGCCCGACTTGGTGAAGAAATTGATGATCTGATTGATGTGTTTCTTGACCTGGCCCTTGAGCACGAGCAAAGCGAGCAGCCTTCGCTGCAGGGATTTCTGGCCAGCCTTCGGGCCCAGGATGTTGAAGTAAAGCGCGAACTCTCCGAAGGGGGAGGCGGTGTGCGCGTGATGACGGTGCACGGGGCCAAGGGACTTGAGGCCCCCATTGTCATTCTGGCGGATGCCGATAAGAAACCCCGCGCTATCGACAGTGTAATTATTAAAGGGGGAGATCACCCGGTATTTTTCCATGGCACGAAAAAAGAGCAAACTCCCCAATCTCTAAAAATGTTGCGTGAACCCAGACAAAGCAAAGAAAACGAAGAATACTGGCGCAAGCTTTATGTGGCCATGACCCGGGCTGAGGATGAGTTATATATCACCGGGACTACCCCACTCAGCGAAACAGACCAGGAATCAGATGCGCCACAACCTTCCTGGTATGGGGCAATCAGGGAGGCTCTGGCAGGGAATTTTTCCAAGGTGGATATTGCAGGGGAGACACAAGAGGCACTCAGATATCCTCAAAATGTCCCTTCCCCCAAAATAATACGCGCCCAGGATAGCGTTGCGGCTACAAAGGATGATTATTCCATTGCAGAGCCTTTGCTCACTACCCAGCATATTGAAACCATTCGTCCCTCAACCGCTTTTGATACCGATATGCACCCCTTTCAGGGAGTGGTAAAAAATGACAAAGGGGCTGATCACATAGAGCAGGCCCGCGAGAAGGGGACGGCCCTGCATTCGCTGCTTGAACACCTTGCGCCTCTTGAAGCTGCAAAACGGGCAAGGGCAGGACTTCAGGCTTTACCAAGTATATTCCCCGCCCCCCGGGAAACTCACCTCGAACTGATCAACAAGGCCATTTCCATTCTTGAGGGACCTGATGCGCCATTGCTGTTTGGACCCCGCTCAAGGGCGGAGCTACCAATTTTCGTATTTGGGGAAAAGAACAACAAACCAATCCAGATCATCGGGCGGATTGATCGTATTATTGCACAGGATGAAAGCATATTGCTGGTGGATTTCAAATCCAATGCCACCCCGCCAGAAAGTGCGGGCCAGATCGGGAAGCTTTACGAAACCCAGATGGGGCTTTATCTCAGATGCGCAAAAAAAATATTCAAAACCCGCAAAGTGAGCTGCGCGATCTATTGGACAGGCAATGAAACCTTAATGGCTTTGCCCAATGATGCCCTGCTAAAAACAACCCGGGAGTTCAATATCACTTGAAGCCCTTGAAACCTGTGCCGACTCTTTCTAATTATGGATATAACAGTTTTTGCTAATGAAAGGCCTAAGCCATGACAATTAAAGTAACAGACGCCGATTTTGACCAGGAAGTCCTTAAATCCAGTGAACCCGTGCTGGTGGATTTTTGGGCCGAATGGTGCGGTCCCTGCAAGGCAATCGGGCCGATGCTCGAAGAGCTATCAACCGATCTGGCGGGGAAAGTAAAAATCGCCAAGCTGAATATCGATGAAAATCAGAACACCACCATTAAATATGGTGTGCGTTCAATTCCCACCATGATCCTGTTCAAAAACGGGGAAGCGGTGGATATTAAAGTTGGCGCAGGCACGCCAAAGGCGGGGATGGCCAAATGGCTTGAAAGCCACGTTTAGCCACTTTGCCAAATTTGCTTGTTGCCAAGTTAAACTGAGTTTCATTGAGAAAATATACAAACGCTGTCGGCATCAACCCGGCGGCGTTTTATTTTGGGCCAGAACTTCCCCCGCCAGATGTAGCGAACCGCAAATCACTATCCGGGCACGCCTGATCTGGTTTGATGCTATAATGGCTTCTTTGACATTGCTCATCGCGGTGGCCGGAAAACCCAGATTTTGCGCCATGTCCGCCAGATCCCGATGATCCCAGGATGCCCGTTCATTCTTCAAGGGAACCGTAAAAATACGCGTTTTCCCGGGATCAAACTTCTGTAAATATCCAGCCATATCCTTGTTTGCATAGGCCCCCAGAATTAACACCAGTGGTCGCCTGTCGCGCCCTGACATTTCACGCATGGCATAGGCCAGCACAGCCCCCCCCGCGACATTGTGCCCGCCATCAAGCCACAATTGCTGATCAAACGCCAGCAAATCGACCAACGCCCCTTTGCTCAGGCGCATCAGGCGCGCCGGCCAATCCACTCGACTTAAACCCAATTCAATCTGATGTTCGTCGACGGGCAGATCAAAATAGCGCACCGCCGCAATCGCCAGGGCAGCATTTTGAACCTGAAACTCCCCCTCAAGCGCTGAAAGGGGAAGGTCAAGCAATCCTTTTTCGTCCTGATAGGTCATGCGGTTGTGTTCGGCAAATCCCATAAAATCCTGATCAGCAAAAATGGCTTGTACCCCCAGTTTTGCCGCTTCTTTTTCAATGACCTCTTTGACCTCATCAGGCTGTGTACCCACCACCAGCGGTGCGCCCGATTTAATAATCCCGGCCTTTTCGCGGGCGATATTCCTGATATCCGCACCTAAAAACTCCACATGATCTATGGAAATGGGTGTTATGAGGGTGCCAAAGGGATTGGGAATAACGTTGGTGGCGTCAAATCGCCCTCCAAGCCCCACTTCAAGCAACAAAAAGTCCGCCTTTACCTGAGAAAACAATAAAAACGCGGCAGCCGTGGTTATTTCAAAATAGGTGATGGGGCGGCCATCGTTTACCTGCTCGCAGGTTTGCAATGCCTTGTTGAGCGCCTTAGAAGTCACAAGCTGCCCGGCCAGCCGGATACGCTCATTAAATCGCACCAGATGGGGAGAGTTATATACATGCACCCTGTTCCCCGCCTCCTCCAAAAAGGCGCGTATATGGGCGATGGTGGAGCCTTTTCCATTGGTCCCGGCCACATGAATAACCGGGGGAAGATTTTTCTCGGGATGGCCCAACTGGGCCAAAAGGAATTCCACCCGATCCAGTTTAAGATCGATCAGTTTATTGGGATGCAACTCAAGCAGACGTGCCAGAATTATGTCGGTTTGGCTCATTCGGCGTGTGCGGCTTCCGCTATTGTTGGGGGCAACGTTTCCACGTCCTTTTCAACGGGCTTTGTGAGCGGTCTGGCCGGCACCATATCGTTTGCGGGCGCCTTGGTTAAAATACCCACCAGCGAGGCAATGATATCGCGCAGATTATGCCGATGAACCACCATATCCACCATGCCGTGATCATGCAGATATTCTGAACGCTGAAAGCCTTCGGGAAGTTTTTCACGGATGGTCTGTTCAATGACGCGCGCACCGGCAAAGCCGATTTGTGCCCCCGGCTCTGCAATGTGCACATCCCCCAACATCGCGTAGGATGCGGTCACCCCCCCGGTTGTCGGGTCACACAAAACCACGATATAGGGCAGGCCCGCTTCCTTGAGCATTTGTACGCCGATGGTCGTGCGAGGCATCTGCATCAGGGACAAAACCCCCTCCTGCATGCGGGCGCCGCCTGAAGCAGTGAACATGACAAAAGGCAATTTGTGCGCCACCGCCTGCATCATGGACGTAAGGATTGCCTCCCCCGCTGCCAGCCCCAGAGAGCCGCCATTGAACTCAAAATCCTGCACACATGCGATCAGCTTTTGCCCCAGCACATGCCCCTCGCCGGACAATATGGCATCATTCATGCCGGTTTTATTCCGGGCATCGCGCAAACGGTCCGTATACCGTTTGGCATCCCTGAATTTTAGCGGATCCTGCACCACCTCAGGGAAACTGATCTCTTCATAAATACCGCCGTCAAAAAAGCTGGCCAACCGGTCACTGGCCTTGATGCGCATATGGTGCCCCGAACCGGGCACGACCCACTGGCTGTCT
>WFOP01000120.1 GCA_015487985.1 Hyphomicrobiales bacterium | reverse complement strand
TTCCAGCGCTATCTGCAGCGCCTGCCCGCCAGGGGGGAAATGGTGCTGTTTGACCGCTCCTGGTATAATCGGGCCGGCGTTGAGCGCGTCATGGGATTTTCCACCGCCAATGAATATCTGGAGTTCATGCGCGAATGTCCCGCCCTTGAACGCATGATGGTGCGCTCCGGCATATGGCTGTTCAAATACTGGTTTTCTGTCACCAAAGAAGAACAGTTGCGCCGCTTCAAATCCCGCGAAACCGAACCCCTCAAGCGCTGGAAATTATCGCCGGTGGACCGCGAATCCCTGGGCAAATGGGATGATTATACCGAAGCAAAAGAATCCATGTTTTTCTATACCGATACGGCCGATGCCCCATGGACCATTATCAAGTCCGACGACAAGAAACGTGCCCGGCTTGGCGCCATGCAGCACTTTTTGTCCTCCCTTCCCTATCCGAATAAAGACCCCGAAATCGTCAATGGTCCAGACCCCCTTATTGTAGGCTCCTCAAATGATGTAATCGGGCGCTCCGATCATATTCTGGGGAAAACCCTGCATCCGGCCCATCGTCAGGTCACACGTTAGACAATGGTTCTGCCCCCGGTCTCAACAAAACCCCGCCAAAAGGAACGGACATAATTTAACCCATTAATGCGGCTCAAATAGGCATACCGACCGGGGGGTGTGGCAAAACCGAGGAGATTATTATGGCTAAAAAAGAAAATTCTGCAAAAACTCCTCCAACCCGTGAAAAAATTCTTGGCACCGCCTTTGAACTTTTTATTCAGCATGGATATGAAGGCACATCCCTGAACAAAATTGTCGGGCAAAGCGGGGTGTCAAAAGGGGCCTTCTACCACTATTTCCCTTCCAAGTTTGATCTCTATCAGGAAACTATCAATCGTTTTTTTCTGCTGCCGTTTGAAAAATTTGATATTTCAGGTCTGGCAAAACTCTCCCCCAAAAAGGCCCGCGCAGCCCTGCGCGCCCATTATGCCTCGCTGGGCAAACAAATGACGGGCAACTCGGGACAAAATATGGGGCCTGTTCTTGCCCTGATGTTTAACAGTTTCACAAGACTGCCAAAATTTCACAAAAAAACCGCCGCCATCTACGCCAGCCTGATCAAAAACCTGGCCCGCTCCTTTGCAAAACCCGACAAACCCGACAGGCGCATCAAGCGACGCGCCAGAAAATTCATTGCACAACTGGAGGGAGAAATCTTGCTGCGCACTATTCAGAACATCCCCGAATAAACCGGCAAAACAAACCCAAACCTGTTAAAAAGGGTCCTCTTGCAGCAATCCCTAATACCTGAAATTTTGATCCGCCAACACCATCTGTGCACCTTTTTGCGCAATCATGATCGTTGGCGTATTGGTATTGCCTGAAACAATATTGGGCATGATCGAGGCATCAATTACCCGCAGATTATCAACACCCAAAACCCGCAAACGATCATCCACCACCGCCAGTGGATCACTTTTCAGGCCCATTTTTGCTGTGCCAACAGGATGAAAAATTGTGGTGCCGATTTCCCCCGCAGCCTTAACAAGCGCACTCTTGGAATCATCATAGTCCGGTCCGGGCAGATATTCCTCCACGTCATAGGCCGCCAACGCCTCCTGCGCCATTAACCGGCGCGTTACCCGTATCGCATCCGCCGCCACCTGCCGATCCTGCTCTGTTGAAAGATAATTGGGCGCAATGACCGGATCAGCTTTGGGATCAGCACCACCAAGACGAATTGACCCCCTTGATGTGGGGCGCAGATTGCATGCACTCACAGTCACCCCATTAAAGCGATGCAGGGGGTCGCCAAATTTATCCAGTGACAACGGTTGGGCATGGAACTGAATATTTGCCCGCTCATATTCAGCCGAAGAACGGGTAAAAAACCCCAACTGCGAGGGGGCCATTGTCAGCGGGCCACGACGAAACAAAGCATATTCAAGGCCCATTTTTGCTTTGTGAAAAAGTGAATGATATTCGGTATTGAGCGTGCGCACCCCGCTCACCTTGAAAATTGCACGCTGCTGCAAATGATCCTGAAGATTGGCCCCCACCCCCTTGCGCACCACCGTTGGCTCAATCCCCAGCGGCTTGAGCCAGTCCGCCGGGCCAATGCCCGAGCGGTGCAATATTTGCACCGAGCCAATGGAGCCGGCGCTCAAAATTGTTTCCAGCTCCGCCCGCGCTTCAATCCGTTTGCCATTTTGCGTATAAACCACCCCGCAGGCCTTTGACCCTGACATAAGCAACCGCTCAACCAGCACCCCCGTTTCAATCCTCAGGTTTTTGCGATGTCGAACAGGATCAAGAAAAGCATGGGCCGCAGAGACCCGCCTGCCCCGACGCTGATTGACCTGAAAATAACTGACCCCTTCATTATTGCCGGTATTGAAATCCTCAACCCAGGGCACACCGAATGGGGCCGGCATCTGGGTGGCGGCATTGCCAATTGCCGTCAGGATTTCCCACGAAATCCGAGGCGCCTCCACATGCCATTCCCCACCAACACCATGAAACTCGCTTTGCCCGGCAAAATGATCGTCAATGGCAACAAAGACAGGCAGAACATCATCCCATCCCCATCCCTTTAGCCCCATCTGCGCCCACTCATCATAGTCAAGGGCCTGCCCGCGCATGGACACCATGGCGTTAATGGCAGAACTCCCCCCCAATACCTTGCCACGCGGATAGTTAAGTGAACGGCCATTCAGGCCCTTTTCTTTTTCGGTTTTGAACATCCAGTCTGCCCGGGGATTGCCGATAGCAAACAAATATCCCACCGGAATATGAAACCAGACCCAGTTATCCCTGCCGCCAGCCTCTAAAAGCAATACGCGGTTTTTGGGGTTTTCTGATAGCCGATTGGCCAGAACACAGCCTGAAGACCCTGCCCCCACAATAATATAATCATAACTGCCCGCCAGCCGATTGCTTGAATTTTCATTCATCCAGATACCGAAAAATCCGCCCCTGTTCCAAACCACGCTCAATTCTGATAGTATTACACCCCCAAGCTATTGTGAAAAACCAGTCGCAACAATCTAAAATTATGGAGGCCATTGATTATGACAGTTTCTGCGATCCTTAAAAATAAAGACGCCACGACAATTACTTTGCCATCCGATGCAACCCTGGCCCAGGCCTGCAAAACTCTGGCCCGGCATCGCATTGGCACAGTTTTAATTGTTGATGAGGGAAAACTGGCAGGAATTGTCTCAGAACGCGATATCGTGCGCATCATGGCGGCCTCGGGCGGCGCAGCACTAAATGACACGGTTGCCAGTTGCATGACCAAAAATATCGTCACCTGCACAACCGCCGACACTGTGGCGCTGGTAATGGAGCGCATGACCAATGGCCGCTTTCGCCACATTCCGATTGTGGAAAACGATCAGCTTGTGGGCATCGTATCCATCGGGGACGTGGTAAAATTCCGCATTGCTGAAGTGGAACGCGAAGCTCAGGAAATTCGTGACTATATTTCAACAACTTAAAATATACTTTCCCTCAAAGGCGTTTATTCTCGGTTCTTTTCCAAACGCCTTTAATCAAGGATTGTGCCAGCTGGCATCACAAAAAAATACTGGAAATTCCCGACCTTTTTTGCAAGACTTGAATTAAGAAATATAGATGCTGGTGCTCTTTGGAGCTTCGTGCCCGAAGAAGGATATTTTTGCGACTGCAAAACACTGGTTAAATGTCGACAACTAAATATTGTTCAGGGGAGCAAATTAAGATGGGTTCGATAATTTCAAAGTGGATTTTTCCCGGAATTGTTACAGTCGTTATTGGCACTATTGCCGCATTATATTTTACACAAGCCAACATCGAAGCGGATTTAACACAACGCTCTTCCAGTGCAATCGGCGCCACTGGTATCGAAGAGGCTGAAATCTCCTTTAGTGGCCGCGACGGTAAAATCACCGGTATCAGCACCAATCCCCGGGCGCTGGAAGGACTGGTCGCACAATTGTCTGCTTTGCCCGGCGTCCGCTCGATTGTGTCTGAAATCATTATTGCCCCCACCGCTGAGCCATATTCATTCAAAGCGGTAAAAAATGAAGATGGAACGCTCTCGCTGAGCGGGGCCGTACCCAGCTATGCCGTGCGCGATGCCATTCTTGAACGCACCGGGGGAGTTGACGCAGGCCTTGAACTCATGGCCGGGGTGCCAGATGGTGACTGGGTTGCAAGAACAAGCTTTGCCGCCTCCCGGCTTCAAGGAATGCGCACGGGCGAAGCCTCCTTGTCCAACCTGTCCCTTTCCGTGTCCGGTCAGGCCGGTGATGTTGATGCCTATAGTGCAACCATCACTGAATTGGGGGGAAGTCTGCCCAATGATCTTGTGCTGGCCGCCGCAGATATCAAACCCGCCATTGTTGAAAATTATCTGTTCAGTTTCGAACAGGATGAGGGCCAAGCCATACTAAGCGGATTTGCCCCCGATGAAGCTGCTCTGGCGGCCATTCTGGCACAAGCGGGAGATAATGTTACAAACAACCTCAAAATAGCCGCAGGGGCGCCGGAACAATTTGCTGAAAATGCCCTGGCTGCAATTTCCGCCGCCCGTGAACTTGAAAAAGGCAGCGCCGGCTTTATGCAAAACGGCTGGTTCCTTAAAGGACAACCGGCAACCATCGCGGCAGGTGCAACAGCGCAGGGCGCTTTAATGGCTGCCGGCACCAACGCCAATGACTGGAATATCGCACTTGATCCGGCCCCAAACGCAATTCCCTATTCCTGGAGCGCAGATAAATTTGACAACGGAAAAATTGTCGTCTCCGGCAATGTACCCGATGAGGCCACCCGGGCTGCAATCATGACACAGGCCGGGGAAGGTGCAACAGACAACATGAGCCTGGCAAATGGCGCACCACAAGGTTTTGCTGAAAATGCACTGGCGGGTATTTCAGCAGTCCAGTCGCTTGTTACCGGGCGCGCCGGCCATTCGACAGATGGCTGGTTTCTGAGTGGTCAGCCCGCAAACATGGCCGCTGGTATGGCCGCAAAGGACACCGCAAATGCCGCCGGCTGGAATGTTGCACTTGCCCCTGCCCCCGATGTTGTCCCCTATATCTGGTCCGCATCAAAAACCGATGATGGCACAATCATTGTCTCGGGCAACGTGCCCGACGAAACCACCCGGGCGGCAATCATGGCCGGTGCCGGGGAAGGTGCAGTTGACAATATGAAACTGGCCAATGGCGCACCGGAGAACTTTGCTGAAGATGCACTCGCCGGCATATCCGCCATCAAGGAGCTGGTTTCTGCCCGCGCCGGATTTGGCGGGGGCGGCTGGTATTTTGCCGGACAACCCGCAGACATGGATGCCATTGCATCCGCCCGCACAACCCTTGCTGCAGGCACACAAGTTGATAACTGGAACATTTCAATCGCCCCTGCCCCCGATGTTATTCCCTTCACCTGGTACACATCAAAAGATGCCGATGGCACGCTGAGCGTCAACGGCAACGTGCCCGACGAAGCCACCCGCAATGCCCTCATGGCCAGTGCCGGGGAAGGTGCAGTTGACAATATGAAACTGGCCAATGGCGCACCGGAGAACTTCAGGGAAAATGCACTGGTTGCCGTCTCCGCCGCCAAACTCCTTTCCGAGGGCCGCGCCGGACACGGGGGAAGCGGCTGGTATCTGTTTGGTGCAACCATCTCCAATGATGCCCGTGATGCGGCTATCGATTCACTAAATGGCGCACCGACAAATGCAAATGACTGGTATGTGTCTATTCCCGAGCACGAAGAAATAGTCGTTCCCGAAGAAGAAGTTCAAGAAGAACCACAAGAAACGGCGGCAGCCAGCCCCCCACAAAATGCCCCTGAAATTAACTTTGAAGTTCTTCGTTTTCAGGAGCAACCCATGATGCTTTCAGGTATGGTGCCCTCCAACAAATCCCGTACATATCTGGGGTTGATTGCCGGCGGTGTGCTTACGGGCGATCTTGTTGTTTCGCCACGCGGCGCCCCCGATAATTTTATGGACAATGCACGCTCTGGAATTCGTGGCCTGCATCGCCTGATGGAAGGCCGGCTGGCTTATGAAGACAATATATGGACCCTCACGGGCATAGCGCCGGACGCACAATCACGCACCGATGCACTGGCCCAGATAGCCGGATTGGAGGATAGAGCTGACTGGCAAACGGACATTATTCTGCCAACAGCCCTTGGTACCTGTCAGGTGCGGGTTTCAGACTGGGCCGCACAGTCCTCCATCGAATTTGAAACGGGAAGCACACAAATTTCAGATGAATCGCTCAAAAAACTTCGCGATCTGGCTGATTATCTGGCCCAATGTCCCGATTCAGCGGTTCGTGTTGAAGGACATACCGACAATCAGGGGGATTTTGTCTCCAACCTGAAACTGTCTTCAGCCCGTGCGGATGCCGTGGTGGATGCGCTGACTGAACTGGGCATTGATGACGAGCGTTTTTATGCAATCGGTTACGGTGAAACTTCACCGATCGAAACAAACGATACACCGCAGGGTCGGCAGGCCAACCGCCGGATCGTCTTCAGCGTTCTTGAATTATAAAAAGATAAAAGGGAAATCCAATGTTTATCGATTCCGTTGTTTATTTGTTCCAGAACTATTGGTTCATCCTTCTTTTAGCGTCGCTAATTGGTTTCATTGTTGGCTGGAAAAGCTGCACTGCCGCCTCTTAGGGCGTGTGTTGCGTAAGGAGTATTGAATATGAATATTGCCCATATTATTGAGACTGGCCTGATAATACTGGCGGCCTTTCTGGTCGGCGCAATTGTTGGCTATGTTATCCGCTGCATGTTCTTTCGGCCCCAAAAAAGTGCTGTTACTGCAAAAACCAGCGCGAACATTGCCGCCAAAGCACCCGCAACACCCAAGCCCGCCTCCAAACCCGAGCCCGCACCACAAGCGCAAAAGCCGGCGGCAGAAAAACCAGCCCCAAAACCCGCACCGGCAAAAAAGGCAACCCCTAACGCCGATGCCGATGGCAAACCCATTCCCTTAAGCGGGCCACGGGATGGAAAAAAAGACGACCTGAAGCGCATCAAGGGCATCGGTCCCAAAATTGAAACCACCTTGAATGAACTGGGAATATACCATTTTGACCAGATTGCAGGCTGGAGCAGCAAAACTGTTGGCTGGATAAATAGTTTCCTGTCCTTCAAGGGCAGAATCCAAAGGGAAAAATGGATTTCCCAGGCAAAAGCACTTGCCAGTGGCAAAGAAACCAAATTTTCCAAACGGGTGGACAGCGGCAAAGTCCCCAGCAGTAAGAAATAGGCTTTTACGAACAGTTTCCATTCAAATTCAAGGGCCGCCCCGCAGGGCGGTCCTCTTTTTTTGAAACCTGTTCACTTGAAATTTGACAATTCAAAAAGGTACCATGGCCCGCTCATACCCAAGCCAGCTTTCCCGTTACTTAAAGCATAAAAGCATGCCCTCAGGCTCACCCCGTGGATGGCGCCGGTTTTGGGATAAAGACATGGGAAAACAAAAATAAGGCATGTTGATTGAATACGATTGAACACAACCTGCTTTAGGTATTTGCTGCCCGAACCATCTCACCC
>WFOP01000119.1 GCA_015487985.1 Hyphomicrobiales bacterium | reverse complement strand
GGGCATCCTCGGCGACTTCTTCAAGGTCGGCATCGCTGCCCTGGGTTTCGCCCTCGTTTTGTTCGGCCCCTTGCGCTTCGTCCTGATCCATATCAGCGTCTTGTGTTTCCCCTTCGCCCTGCTCGGGTTCTTCGCCAGAACTGTCCTGCTGGCTGGCCTCGTCCTGGCTTTCTTCGTCTTCTTCCTCTGCCATGTCGGGGTCATCGTGGCTGAATTGAGGGGCAAGGTTGAGGTCGCTCAAAAGGGCGCGCGCGGCAAGGGAATAGGCGTCCTGATCGTCGACATTCTGGGAAAGGTTTTCAAGGGACTCAGCGGCCAGTTCGTTTATATGGTCGCGCCACAGGTCAACAATTTTCTGCCCTGAAGGGGGAATATCCAGCCCGGCAAGATTTTGTCGCAAAATCAATCCGAGTGCCTCGGCAAGGGGCGCGTCGGCCTGCTCGGTGATCTGGGCAAATTTGGCTTTTTCCATGCGATCTTCGAGCATGTGGGAAATATTGGTTTTCATGCCCCCCATGCGCACACAGCCAAGGGCTTCCACCCGCGCCTGTTCCAGCGAATCAAAGGCCGCTTTGGCATCGGGTTCAGCGGGACTGCGCCGGGCGTGCATTTTTGTGTCGTGGGAGGCCAGCCGCATGGCCATGGCATCCCCCTGACCACGGGCGATGGAGATATCGCGCATGTTCATGGTGCGGGGCAGGGCGGCAAGGCGGGCCTTGTCGGGAGTTAAAACCGGACGATCGGCAGAAAAACTGACCTCCAGTTCCCCGTCCGCGGAAATGGCGCGCACCACCGAGCCGATCGCTGATTTGAATGCCAGCGAACTATCCGGTCTGTTGGTTTTTCTGGCGGGGCTTTTTGCCATTTGCCTAACTGTTTTTATGCACTGATTGCAAGGTTTGCCGAGCTTTCGGGCAAGTCTACACCGAAAACACGCTGGTAAAATTCAGCAACGACCGGTTTTTCCAGATCATCACATTTGTTGATGAAAGTGAGGCGGAATGCAAATCCCACGTCATCAAAAATTTGTGCGTTTTCCGCCCAGGTGATGACCGTGCGCGGGCTCATGACCGTGGAGAGATCGCCATTGATAAAGCCGGAACGGGTAAGATCGGCGACCCGAACCATGTTGGAGATGGTTTTTTTGCCTTCTTCATTCTGATAGGCGGGGGCCTTGGACAGAACGATGCCAACTTCTTTTTCGTGGGCCAGATAGTTCAGGGTCACAACCATGGACCAGCGATCCATCTGGCCCTGATTGATTTGCTGGGTGCCATGATAAAGCCCCGACGTATCCCCCAGGCCGATGGTGTTGGCAGTGGCAAAAAGGCGGAACGCCTTGTGGGGGGTAATGACGCGGTTCTGATCGAGCAGGGTCAGGCGGCCCGAGGCTTCAAGAATACGCTGGATGACAAACATCACATCGGGGCGGCCGGCGTCATATTCATCAAAAACCAGCGCCACGTTATTCTGGACCGCCCAGGGGAGCATGCCGTCTTTGAATTCGGTGATCTGCTGGCCGTCTTTGACAACAATGGCGTCCTTGCCCACAAGGTCGATGCGCGAAACGTGGGAATCAAGGTTGATGCGGACCAGTGGCCAGTTAAGGCGTGCCGCCACCTGCTCGATATGGGTGGATTTACCCGTGCCGTGATAGCCCTGAACCATGACGCGCCGGTTGAATTCAAACCCGGCCAAAATGGCAAGCGTGGTGTTGCGGTCAAACAGATATCCCTCATCAACGGGGGGGACATATTCGGTGCGGTTTTTGTAGCCCTTCACCATCATGTCGCTATCAATATTAAACAGGTCGCGCACGCTAAATTGTGTGTCAGGCAGGTTTGTCTGGTCGCTCATTTCACTTGTCCGGGATGAATTATCTGAAAGTCGAATTTACTTCGTTATGTATCCAAAATTGTCAGGACGCAAATCCTTTGGCTTTGAGGTGATTATAGGCAGTTATTATGGCGCGCAAACGGTCCTCTGAGCCACGATCGCCACCATTGGCATCCGGGTGGTGAAGCTTGACCATTTCTTTATAAGCTTTTTTAAGCTCATCGGCCTGCACGCGGGTGCTGAAGCCCAGAACTTCAAAGGCGCGTTTGTCGGATTCCACCAGACGCAATTCGCGCTCGGTCATGGGCTTGCGCCCCCGATTGTTGGCCACGCGGGCAAACAGGTTCAGCGGGTCGGCAAATCGCTTGTCCACGGGCCTGCGTTTTTTTGCGGTGGGGTTGGTGCCCTGCTGCCAGGTGGGACGCTCGCCGGTTGAACGGGCGTTTTTCATTTCGCTGGCAACGGCTGCATCTTCCATGCCGGCGAAATAGTTGAAGGTTTTATTGTACTGGCGCACATGGGTCAGGCAGAAATTGTGAAATTCGCCCTCGGCAGCCTTGCCCTTTGGTGCGCGCTTGGTCCCCGGCTTTTCGCAGCCCTCCCATTCACAAACGGGGCCTTCCGGCTTATCAGCGCCACGGGCGCGGGGTTTGATGCGGATCGAATTGAAAATATTAGAACTCAGCGGACTATTCCTGTTAGTTGAATAAGATGAACTGTGTCGCCTAAAAACGATTTGGCACATTAGCAGAAAAGGATTGGGTTTTCATATGGGTATTTTGCAAAATATTGAAAAAAAACTTGAGAGCACGTTTAGCCCTGATTTTTTGCGGGTGAGGGATGAATCAGAGAAACATCGCGGCCATGCCAACTGGATTGAGGGCAAGTCAACCCATTTCAAGGTTGAGATCAGCGCCAAAGAGTTGTCGGATATGTCACGGGTGGCCCAGCACCGGGCAATTACCAGCGTTTTGAGGGAAGAATTCGAACAGGGTTTGCATGCGCTGGCAATTAAGGTGGTGGATACACCCCCCCGTTAAAGCATGTTACGTTCAATCCTATTCACGCGACATGCTCCACCCTTTTGTTTCGCCATGTTGTTGCCCCAAAACCGGTGCCACCCGCGGGTCAAGCCCGAGGGCAGGCCCTTGGGAGACATGCTTTATCTTTTTGTGCTCGCATGTCTTTTATCCCAAAACCGGCGCCCACTTTTGGGAGACATGCTTTAGGGGCGTCTTTTTAAGACTTGGCAATCGGGGTGATGCGCAACTGGACCAGCCGGTTCAGGGTTTTTTTGACGATTTTTATTCTCAAACCATGGAATGTAAACTGACGTCCCTGATCGGGGATGGATTTTGCTTCGTGGATGACCAGTCCGGCAACGGTTGTGGCCTCTTCATCGGGCAGGTTCCAGTTCAGCGCCCGGTTCAGGTCGCGAATGGGCAAGGCGCCGTCAACGATATAGGAGCCATCGCTTTGTTTGGTGATGCCTTCGAGTTCAATATCGTGCTCGTCGGATATTTCGCCGACGATTTCTTCCAGAATGTCCTCAAGGGTCACAATGCCCTGCACTTCGCCATATTCGTCCACCACCAGAGCAAAGTGGGAATTTTTTTTCAAAAATGCGTTCAATTGTGATTGAGCGGAGGTCGTTTCGGGCACAAACCAGGGTTTTCTGGCAATTTTTACGACGTCGATTTTGTTGATATCTCCATCAGCGCGGATCAATGCGCGCAAAACATCCTTGCCGTGCAGAACGCCGGTAATTTCATCCGGGTCCCCCATATGCAGGGGGATGCGGGTGAAGGGGGAGTTCAGTACTGCCTGAATGATTTCCTTGCGGGGCAGGCTGGCGTCCAGCGTGAACAGGGCGGTGCGGTGGACCATGAGTTCTGAGACTTCAAGTTCTGAAAGGTCAAGAATCCCCCCCAGCATGTCGCGATCTCCCTTGACCACCTCGCCCTCGGCGTGGAGCAGGTCAACCGTGCCGCGAATTTCATCGCGTCCTGCCAGTGCGGAATGGGATGAATCGGTTTTTACGCCCATCAGGTTGAGCAATGTGCGCACCAAAGTCTGAATAATGGCGGTAAGGGGGGCAAAGACAAATACAAAGGGGCGAATGACCGGGCCGACCCCCAGAGCAAAATTCTCCGGCTGGTTTATCGCCCATGTTTTGGGCAGAACCTCGGCGAAAATCACCACCGCAAGGGTCATGATCAGGGTGGCATAAATCACCCCATTGTCGCCAAATACCGAAATCAGCACCGACGTTGCCAATGCGGAGGCCAGAATATTGACCAGATTATTGCCAAGCAACAAGGCTCCGATCAGACGCTCCTTGGAGGTGATCAGGGATTTTACAATGGTTGCGCGGGAGGAGCCGTTGCGGCTCATCTGATGAATGCGGGCCTTTGAGGCCGCTGTCAGGGCTGTTTCGGAGCCAGAGAAAAAGGCGCTGATAAAAAGCAGCAGAGCAATGCCAACAAGGGTAACCCAAAATGTTAAGCTCATCGTCTAGCGCATCTCCTCAATAAAATCGGCCACTTCGTCCGGGTCCACATCTTTGGCAATAAAGGCCTTGCCGATGCCATGGGTCAGGATCAGGTTCATTTTGCCGCGTGTGGCCTTTTTATCCTGTGCCATCAGGGACAGCAATTCTTTTGTGTCAGGAAGGTTACCCTTAATCTGAGCTATTGATGTGGGCAGGCCGGCCCGCTGCAAATAGCGTTCAACGCGCACATTGTCCTGGGAAGGGCTAAGCCCCATTCTGGCGGAGAACCGATGGGCCAGAACCATGCCGATGGCGACGCCCTCTCCGTGCAAAAGCCGGTCTGAATAGCCGGTGGCGGTCTCAAGGGCGTGACCGAATGTGTGCCCAAGATTGAGCAGGGCGCGCACGCCCCCCTCCAACTCGTCGGCAATGACAAATCTTGCCTTTGCAGCGCAGGAGCGGGCGATGGCCTCGGCTCTGGCGGGGCCGCCGTTCAAGATGCCCTCCAGATTTTCCTCAAGCCAGAAGAAAAACTCCTCATCATCAATCAGGCCGTATTTGATGACTTCGGCAAACCCGGCGGCAAACTGGCGTGGGGGCAGGGTGTCATAGACATCGAGATCGGCGATTACCAGTTTTGGCTGGTGAAAGGCCCCGACAAGGTTTTTGCCAAGGGGTGAATTGATGCCGGTTTTGCCGCCAACCGAACTGTCAACCTGAGCCAGAAGGGACGTGGGGATTTGCACAAAATCCATGCCGCGCCGTGTGATGGCGGCAACAAACCCGGCCAGATCGCCGATGACGCCACCGCCAAAGGCGATGATGATGTCATTGCGTTCCAGTTTTGCCCCCAGAACAGCATCGACACTCTGGCTGAGGTGGGCATGGCTTTTTGTGCTTTCCCCGGCGGGCAGGGTGATGAAGGTAAAATCCAGACCGGCCTGTTTGAGCGATTTTTTCAGGCGTCCCCCTTGTGTTTGGGCAACGTTTTGATCGGTGATGACCCCAAACCGGGCACCGGGAAACATGGTTTTCAGTCTGGTGCCCACCTGTTCAAGCTGGCCGTGGCCGATATGAATATCATAGGCGCGCCCTGCAAGCGGAATGTGAACAATTGTGGGATCTGTTGAGGTCATTTTTATCTGGTGTGTCCGGTTTTTTCAAAATACTGGTTCAGACCGTTGATGATATCGTTGACGACGGTCTCGTGGGGCACATCGCGCGAGGTGATGGTGACATCAGCTTCCTGATAAATTGGATATCGTGCCTCGATCAGGTCTTTGAGGGTTTGTTGGGGGTTTGGGGTTTGCAGCAGAGGGCGATTGCTTTTGCGTGAAACGCGGGCGAACAGCAGGTCAAATTCTGCCCTGATCCAGACTGATACGGATTGTTTCTTGATGATGTCTCTGGTGGCGGGGTCAATAAAGGCACCTCCGCCGGTGGCCAGAACAACATTTTTTTCTTTCAGCAGGCGCTGGATCACTTTGGCTTCCCCCACCCGGAAATCGGGTTCCCCATGGGTGGCAAAAAAATCCTGAATTGACATGCCGGCGGCGGCTTCTATTTCAAGATCGCTATCAAGAAATGTGCGCCCCAACTGTTTGGCCAAACGTCGCCCGACACTGGTTTTTCCGGCCCCCATCATGCCCACAAGTACCAGCGGAGAAGGGTCGAGTTTCTCCAGCAGACGGGCAATGGCGGGCTTGGATTTTTCGTTGGCCATGTTTGAGACACGGTCTCCCAATAAATAAATCGTTGATGAGGTTTATTCGCGTTGAAGCTGGCACAAAGTCATTTGTCAAGCATTGGTACCAAGGATAAACAGGCAACGGGCCGGGTAATTACTTGCCTGAAGGATCAATTTGGATCAAAAGAGCAAGATCAAAAGTGCGTCAATGTCAGGTCGGCCCGAATTAGGAGAGGGAAAAAACTATGCCAACACTCATACGGTTTGTTGTATTTATTCTGGTTTTGGGCGGACTGGTATTTGGCAGCATGGTGGCCTTGAGTATCTTTGTCGAACCGGCTGAGAAAGAAGTCACTGTTCGGGTGCCAACACGCGTATTGACCGGTGGCTAGTTCAACGGATCAAATGCCGGGGGTGACCAGAAACACGTATTTGATCGAGAGTTTTCTGGAGATGATGAGTGCCGAAAGAGGGGCGGCACAAAATACGATTTTGGCTTATCGGCGTGATCTTGAAACCTATCTTGGCTTTATTGGCGGGCTTGGGTTTGATGCGATCAGCGTGCAACGCAGCCAGATTATGGCTTTTCTGGTTCATTTGGAGAGCGAAGGGCATTCGGGGGCCAGTGCGGCGCGCCGATTAAGCTGTGTGCGCCAGTTCCACCGGTTTTTATGTGCTGAAAGTCTGCGGGGGGATGATCCCACAAGAATAGTGCAAAGCCCGAAATTGGCGCGCGGGTTACCCAAAGTGCTCAGCCTCAGCGAGGTGGATGCGTTGTTTGAAGCAGCGGAGAAAGCCATGGCACAGGCCAATACGCCGGCCATGAAAAACCGCACGCGGGTTTTGTATGTGATGCTGGAGTTGCTTTATGCCACCGGCATGCGGGTGTCGGAGCTGATTTGTCTGCCACGGGCGGCGGTCATGCGCGATGCCCAGTTTTTGACCATCAGGGGCAAGGGGGGGCGTGAGCGGATTGTGCCCTTAACGGACAGGGCGCGTGATGCGGTTATGTCTTTGGCCGATGATATGGAGCCGGACGGGTATTTGTTTCCTGCAAAGGGGAAAACCGGCTTTATGAGCCGTCAGGTTTTTGCCCGGATGCTCAAGGATCTGGCCATGGCGGCCAATATTGCGCCAGGCCGGGTGTCGCCCCACATATTGCGCCATGCTTTTGCTTCACATCTTTTGGCGGGGGGGGCAGATTTAAGGGTGGTGCAGACGCTTTTGGGGCATGCGGATATCTCCACGACCCAGATTTATACCCATGTGCTTGATGAGCGTTTGAGTGCTCTGGTGAAATCCCATCATCCCTTGAGTGAAAATGACTAATTTATGTGGTGGGGTTCTTGACAGAAGGGGGCCGGCTCGCCAGTTTCAGGGTAGAAAATTTGCCAAATATAAAGCGCAGTTATCGCGTCAAGTGAGTGAGAGTTTATGCAGGCCTATCTAGATTTTGAAAAACCGGTTGCCGAGTTACAGGGCAAAATTGCCGAGCTGAAAAAAATGGGGGAAGAAGATTCCGCCGTTTCCATTGATGATGAACTCACCAAGCTGCAAACCCGGTGTGAAGATGCGCTGGTGGATATCTATTCAAAACTGACTCCATGGCAGATTACGCAGGTTGCGCGCCATCCCAAACGTCCCCATTTCAGCGACTATCTTGAGACGCTGGTCAGTGAATGGACCCCTCTTTCGGGGGACAGGAAATTTGCCGAGGATGCGGCTTTACTGGCCGGATTTGGTCGTATCGGGGGCCGGTCTGTAGCCTTGATCGGCACTGAAAAGGGTTCCACGACACAGACGCGGATCAAACATAATTTTGGCAGTGCGCGCCCTGAAGGGTATCGCAAGGCGGTGCGCGTTATGGATATGGCGGACCGGTTTGATATTCCGGTGGTTTATATCGTTGATACGACCGGGGCTTATCCCGGAATTGGCGCTGAAGAGCGGGGGCAGGCTGAAGCCATTGCGTGCTCAACGCAAAAATGTCTTGAAATCGGCGTGCCGAATCTGGCG
>WFOP01000118.1 GCA_015487985.1 Hyphomicrobiales bacterium | reverse complement strand
CCGACCATAAGGCGCTGGATCTTCCCGCAATCCGTTTTTTGCGAAAAATTGGATTTCCGGTAATGACATGGACCATAAATTCCTTTGAAACAGCCCAAAAAGCCCGCCCCCACGCCGACCAGATGGTTTTTGAAAACTACCTGCCCTATCGTGCCCCAAGGTGAGCTTTCAGCAACCATCCACCCAGGTACCGCCTCGATAAATGCTGAGGTATGGAACCGGCTTGCGGGCGGGGAAGGCTCCCACACACCCAATCCGTTTTCAAATCACGCGTTCTTTTTGGCTCTTGAACAATCGGGCAGTGCCATCGCTCAGACCGGCTGGCAGCCTCAACACATTTTGCTGAGCCAAAACGAAACCCCCGTGGCGCTGATGCCCCTGTTTATCAAATCCCATTCTCAGGGGGAATATGTATTTGACCACGCATGGGCCGACGCTTTTGAACGGGCGGGAGGAAACTATTATCCAAAACTTCAGGCCAGCATCCCCTTCACCCCGGTGACATCACAAAAAATGTTTGTACCCTCCAACAGGCCAGACCTGAAACGGGCGCTTCTTGAAACCGCCCGCCAGTTGGCAGACCAGTTAAACCTGTCTTCGGTTCACGCCACTTTTGTGAGCAGGGAAGAAGCGCAACTGGCCGAACAAAACGGCTGGCTAAGTCGCATCGATACGCAGTTTCACTGGAAAAATAGGGGCTTTTCCTGTTTTGATGATTTTGTGCAAACCCTTTCTTCCCGCAAAAGAAAAGCCATCATCCGCGAACGCAAAAAGGTGCGCGAAAACAACATCAAAATTGAATGGTTGCAGGGAAAGGACATCACCGCCCGCCATTGGGACATATTTTTTGAATTCTATCAGGATACGGGGGCCAGAAAATGGGGAACCCCCTATCTCACCCGCGCATTTTTCACCCGAATTTCACAGACGATGCCTGAAAACCTGATGCTGATACTGGCGCAAAAAGACAAAAGGGCAATTGCCGGCGCCCTGAATTTTTTATCACAAGAAACCTTGTTCGGTCGCTATTGGGGCTGCAGTGAAGAGGTGCCGTTCCTGCATTTTGAACTCTGCTATTATCAGGCCATCGACTATGCAATCGCCCATAAACTAAAAACCGTCGAAGCCGGTGCCCAGGGCGGCCACAAATTGTCTCGCGGCTACGAACCCGTTTTTACACGCTCAATCCACTGGATACAAAACCCCGGTTTGCGCCGCGCGGTCGCTGATTTTCTTACCCATGAACGCGAAGCTGTTCACGAAGATCGTGAAATTCTTCAACAGGCAGCACCTTACAAATCCCCCACGAATAATTCATAGTACCACCAAGGAGATTTTCAACATGACCGATTATGATCAGGACAATATTTTTGCCAAAATTCTTGCCGGAGAAATTCCAGGTGTAAAAATTTTTGAAAATGAAAACGCGCTGGCCATCATGGACGCCTTTCCCCAAAGTAAAGGCCACGCCCTGCTCATCCCCAAAGCCCCCTCACGCAACCTGCTTGACGCCGACCCCGAACAATTGGCACGCGTCATCGGGGATGTTCAAAAACTCGCCATTGCCAGCAAGGCCGCCTTTAATGCCGATGGTGTCCGTCTGGCTCAATTCAATGAAGCTGCGGCGGGCCAAACCGTGTTCCACCTGCATTTTCATATCATTCCAGCCTTTGAAGGAGTACAGATGACCCCTCACGCATCCACCATGGCAGATATGGAGGAACTCCAGGCCCATGCCGCATTGCTGCGGGCACATCTTACCTAACCCTTTGCTTCAAAAAACCAAACTTAGCCTATGATTTAGCCGACTATTCTTTGGACTTCGCCTTCGGTTTGGGCTTGGCGGGGCTTTTGCGCTTCTTGACAATTTTAGGACCCGATATTGCCTTGGGCCGCGCCGGTGTCGGGGGTAGTGCGATCAGTTCGAGTTGTGCATCAGCCCCCTCGCCCACCACGGCAACATTTACAGTTCCCCCGTTGGTCAGGGGACCAAACAGCACTTCTTCAGCCAGCGGTTTTTTCACATATTCCTGAATAACCCGCCCCAACGGCCGCGCGCCCATGGTTTCGTTATATCCACGCTCCGCCAACCAGTCCGCCGCCTCTTTGGACAGGGAAATCGTCACATTGCGTTCTGCCAGTTGCGTTTCCAGCTGCAAAACAAACTTTTCGACGATCCGGTGCACGACATTGCGCGGCAATGGGTTAAACGAAACGATCGCGTCCAGACGATTGCGGAATTCGGGGCTGAACATGCGGTTGATGGCATCTTCATCATCCCCGGCCTGCCGGGTACGGCCAAACCCGATGGGGGATTTAGCCAGTTCTGCGGCGCCGACATTGGAGGTCATAATCAGCATGACATTGCGGAAATCAACGGATTTGCCATTATTATCGGTCAGCTTGCCATGGTCCATAACCTGCAACAATACGTTGAACAGGTCCGGGTGGGCTTTCTCCACTTCATCAAGCAACACCACACAATGAGGGTTCTGGTCAACACCTTCGGTGAGCAGCCCCCCCTGATCAAATCCGACATAGCCCGGAGGCGCACCAATCAGTCTGGAAACCGCATGGCGTTCCATATATTCGGACATGTCAAACCGTAAAACTTCCACCCCCAGCGTGTCGGCCAACTGGCGCGCCATCTCGGTTTTGCCAACCCCCGTCGGCCCCGTAAACAAATACGACCCGATGGGCTTTTCCGGCTCCCGCAACCCAGCCCGGGCCAGTTTGATCGCCGTTGACAATGCTTCAATGGCCGAATCCTGACCAAACACAACCCGTTTCAGGTTCGTCTCAAGGTTGGCCAGCAACTCGGCATCAGAACGCGACACCGAGCGTGGGGGAATCCGGGCAATTGACGCGATTGTCGTTTCAATATCGCTGGTCCCCAGAACTTTCTTGCGTTTTTCTGCGGGCAATAACATTTGCGCCGCCCCCGCCTCGTCCACCACATCAATTGCCTTGTCCGGCAATTTCCGGTCATTGATATATCGGGCCGAAAGTTCCACCGCAGCTTTCAAGGCGTCATTGGTATATTTGACCTTGTGAAATTTTTCAAAATAGGATTTCAGACCACGCATGATCTCAACGGCATCGGGCACACTTGGCTCCGCCACATCAATTTTTTGAAACCGGCGCACCAACGCCCGGTCTTTTTCAAAAAACTGGCGAAATTCTTTGTAAGTCGTTGAACCAATACAGCGAATATCCCCTGAAGCCAAAGCGGGCTTAAGCAGATTTGACGCATCCATTGCACCGCCAGAAGTCGAACCGGCACCGATAATCGTGTGAATTTCATCAATGAACAAAATGACATCAGGGCGCTTTTCCAGCTCCTTCATCACCGATTTCAACCGCTCCTCAAAATCCCCGCGATAGCGGGTTCCCGCAAGCAAGGCCCCCATATCCAGCGCATGAATTTCCACATCACTCAAAACCTCAGGCACCGCACCTTCGGTAATTTTACGCGCAAGGCCCTCCGCAATGGCGGTTTTGCCCACCCCGGCATCCCCCACATAAAGCGGGTTGTTTTTGGAACGACGACAAAGGACCTGAATAGTGCGGTTAAGCTCGGTTTCCCGCCCGATCAGAGGGT
>WFOP01000117.1 GCA_015487985.1 Hyphomicrobiales bacterium | reverse complement strand
TCGGCTTAATCGGGATCGTATTGTTTTCCGCCATCGCAGGGGTGTTGACCGCCCGGCGTGTGTTGCGCCGGATTGATGCCATCAATGCCACCTCGGCTGTCATCATGTCAGGCAATATGAGCGAGCGCGTACCCGTGACAAAACGCAATGACGAGTTCGATCAGCTGGCCACCGGCCTCAATGAAATGCTTGACCGGATTGAGCAGTTGATGTTGGGGCTGAAACAGGTGACGGATAACGTCGCCCATGATCTGAAAACCCCGCTGACCCGGTTGCGTAACCGGGCCGAAGCGGCTCTGCGTGAGGGGCGAACCGACAAGGATCACCGGCAGGCACTCGAAGCTACTATTGCTGAAAGCGATCAACTCATCTCCACTTTCAACGCGCTGTTGCTGATTGCCAGAATTGAAGCCGGCTCCCAGCCCGACGCCTTGAGCGAAGTGGACGTTTCCCAAAGTGTTGAAGATGTGTGTGAGTTGTACGGTCCGGTGATTGAGGATGCCGGCGGTCAACTGGTTCTTGATATTGAACCGGAAATTAAACTCAACGCCAATCGTGAATTGCTGTCCCAGGCGCTTGTTAATCTGCTTGAAAACACCATAAAGTATGCCCTCAACGCAAACAGCACCAACGAGTTGGGGGAGGGGGAAGATGCCAAGCAAAATATCAGCCAGCAGGTTTTGGTTTCCCTTTGTCGTCAAAACGACCAGGTGCTTGTCACCGTTACCGACCATGGCCCCGGCATCCCCCATGAGGAGCGTACACGGGTGCTCGAACGTTTCGTGCGCCTTGAAAAAAGCCGTACCGAATCCGGTTCAGGCCTTGGTCTTGCTCTGGTGGCCGCCGTTGCCAAATTGCATAAGGGCAGCTTTGAAATTCAAAATGCCCATCCCGGTGTCAAAGCGGTTATTTCTATTCCCGCAGACAAGTAGTTCCTCTGTGTGCGGTGCGTCCGCCAGATGATTGCCCGCTTTTCCCCTTTGCCGCCCTGTCCCCCAAGTTCTGCTTTTTCGGACTGGTCCCAGACTCTAAGCCCCGCACAACTTGTCGCCCTTGAACCCGCTTTTTGTGTTCTGCAACCCCTGTTTTCCACAGCCCCCTATCTGATGGAATTGGCGCAAAAACATACTGATTTCCTGGTCGAAAACCTTGGTGAAGAACTAGATGAATCCATCGCGGCGATTTTGCAAAAAGTGGGGGAGGCTGGCCATGGGAGTGGTGAGGAGGCGGCGCTTTCCAGAACTATTCGCATTGCAAAAGGCCAGATTGCCCTGCTGGTTGCCATTGCTGAAACCGCCGGTGTCCTTTCGCCAAAAAGGGGGGCGATTGCCCTGAGTGACCTGGCTGATGCCTGTTTGAATACCGCTCTTGAATTTCTTGTGCGCCGGGCAATAGATGGGGGCAAATTCAAACAGATGCATCCGCCCGTTTCCGCGAAAAACTGTGGCCTGTGTGTTTTTGCCTTGGGGAAACACGGGGGGCAGGAGCTTAATTATTCCTCAGATATTGATATTGTCACTTTTTTTGATCCCGAGGGAGATATGCTTTGTGTTCCCGGGGAGGCATCCAGAACTTACGCAAGAATTGTGCAAAAACTCGCCGCCCTGATGCAGGAGCGCACCCAATATGGCTATGTGTTTCGAACCGATCTGCGATTGCGTCCTGATCCGGGATCAACCCCGGTTGCTCTGTCGGTTGATGCCGCGCTTTCCTATTATGAAAGTCGAGGGCAAAACTGGGAGCGCGCCGCCTGGATCAAGGCCCGCTGTGCCGCTGGAGATTGTGCGGTTGGCGCGCGGTTTCTTCGCGATCTGGCTCCTTTTATCTGGCGCAAGCATCTGGATTTTGCCACCATTGCCGATATTCAGGCCATGAAACGCCAAATCAATATTGCCCGGAATGTCGGCAGGGAACGGCTGGCCGGCCACAATGTCAAATTGGGCCGGGGGGGCATCCGTGAAATCGAATTTTTTGCCCAGACCCAACAATTGATTGCGGGAGGGCGCGAGGCCAATCTTCGGGTAATCCCCACCGTTGATGCCTTAAACGAGTTGGCCAACAACAATTGGATATCCCGGCAAACCGCTGATGAAATGGGGGAAGCCTATTGGTTTTTGCGGGCTGTTGAGAACCGCGTGCAAATGCTCAACGATCAGCAGACCCATACTTTGCCACAAGACGAGAAGGCCCTGAATGGCGTTGCAAGATTGATGGGTTTTGAGAGCCTGGCCCTGTTTGAAAAATCCTATCGCGGGGCGCTGGCGATCGTGAGCACCAATTACACGAACCTGTTCGTTGACAAGAATGCCCTTTCATCACAATCGGGAAGCCTGGTTTTTACCGGCACCGACGACGACCCGGCAACCCTTGAAACCCTTTCTTCCCTTGGTTTTTCTTCGCCCCAAAAGGCCTCGGCCACTATTCGCAAGTGGCAATATGGGGGATATGTTGCCACCCGGGCCGCCGCCGCGCGTGCGCATTTGACTGAGTTGCTCCCCACCCTTTTGCAAACCATTGCGCTGGCGGGGAATGCCGATATTGCCCTCAAGCGCTTTGATGATTTTCTCTCGCGTCTGCCTGCCGGGGTGCAGTTGTTTGCCATGTTGCGCTCCCAGGACCAGCTATGCCATCTGCTGGTGGCTTTTATGGCCTCGGCGCCCAAAATGGCTGAAGCGGTTATTCAGCGCGCCCACGTTCTTGATGGCTTGATTGACCCGGCGCGTACGGCAGAAATAATTGACCCTGAAACCCTAAGGAGCAAGGTTGATGACTTTCTGGCTGAAGCGCGCGGGTTTGAAGATGTCATTGATCGCGCCCGCATCATCGGGCAGGAGCAGAAATTCCTGATTTCTGCCGGCCTGATTTCCGGCTCGATTACCCCGTTTCTGGCGGCAACCCAGTTCGCCAATCTGGCCCAAACCC
>WFOP01000116.1 GCA_015487985.1 Hyphomicrobiales bacterium | reverse complement strand
CCTATCATCCCGATCATCCGGTGATAAAAGCAATGGTGAGCGGGGACCGGGAGGGGTTTTATGCCCATGAACTCAAGGTGCGTCAGGAAGGGGGGTTGCCCCCGTTTGGACGTCTGGCGGCACTGATTATATCGGCCAATGAACATGAGGTGGCGCTCAAACATGCGCGTCATCTGTTGCAAAAAGCCCCCAAGGGGGACGGGCTGAAACTGTTTGGCCCGGCGGATGCACCGGTGGCCATGGTGCGCGGGCGGCACAGGGTGCGCCTGCTGGTGCAAAGCGCGCGCGGGTTTGATCTTTCCGGTTATGTGCGGTTTTGGCTTGAGGAGGCGGACAAGCCTACCGGCAATTTGCGGGTGCAGGTGGATATTGATCCGGTGAGCTTTTATTGACGTCTTTTCGTTCTGATGATTATTCATGCCTATTGAAAACAGGGGATTGCATGATCGAGCTACAGTCTGAATTTACCTGCCCTAAATGCGGGCACAAAAAACTGAAACAATGCGAACAGATGCCTGTCAGTATTATTATGAATGTGAGGCGTGCGGCGAACTGAGCAAACCCCTAAGTGGTGATTGCTGCGTTTATTGTTCTTATGGCAGCGTGCCTTGTCCGCCCATTCAGGAGGCCGGGAAATGTTGTTAGTTGAAGTGAAACATTAAGAAACATGGTTAATGAGTATTAACGATGTGTTTATATTTTAGTCATACTTTGTGGTAAGCTGTCAGGAAAGGATTTTCGATGTGCTTGCTTCAAAGTCTGTTGTACCGAATGAGGGTTCATGCCCGATAGATGAATCCGAACTCATTCACCTAAGCGCAGAAGCGCCCAGTGATGCAGTAGCGGTGGTGGCCAATTTGCCCGCCATGCAAAAGGCCAGAATTTGTCAGTTTTGTTACGGCAAAACCCATCTGCACGAATTGGCGTTGCATATTGCTTCAACATGCGATCAGCAAACCCTTGTAACTGTTTTTGGGGAAGCAGGTCGGGTGATTTACAAGCAATCGCGCGATACCAGCTCAACCTTGAAGAGCCTGAACTCCCATGATGGGGCGTTCGGAGCCAAACCGGTGGTGCTGTCAGGGGGCAATGAGGGGTCTGAGTGACCGGGCTGCCATAACAGGGTCATAAAATCCGCATTCGTTTGCATTTGCGTTTGGCGGGTGGGCGGGGTGTGCTCTGTGTTTTTGGCGGTTCCTGATTTTGGTACCTGTTGAGTTTTTTCTTCCCGTCTCTATATTACCTCCAGTTTCTATAGGTATATGGGCACCAGATGAAAAACGGCACGACAATATTGGACCGCTCAACAATTTCCATTGGGGAGCTGTCCCGCCTGACCGGGGTGAAGGTCACAACAATTCGCTATTATGAGCATGAAGGGCTGCTTGAAGCGCCGGATCGCAATGCGGGCAATCAGCGCCGTTATGAGGCCTCCCATTTGCAGCGGCTGCAATTTATCCGGCATGCGCGGGACCTTGGTCTGGGCATGGGGGCGGTGCGTGAACTGGTTCAACTCAGCGTAAAGCCGGACCACTCCTGTGAAGAAGCCAATAAGATTGCCACAACTCACCTTGATGACGTGCGCGACAGAATCACGCGTTTGCGCTCGCTTGAGAAGGAATTGGCACGTATTGCCAAAAGTTGCAGGGGGGGGAGAATCGGGGATTGTTCCGTCATTGCCGCCCTAAGCGACCACGGGCAATGTGCGGGGGATCATTTCAGCTGAAATTTTTCTGGTTTCGCACCAGACAACGCACAAGGGGCGCCGCGGATAAACGCCAGGGTTTGCCGGCTTTGTGAGTAAGGAAATAAAAAGCACGCTTGGTGCTTGCATAGGCTTGTTCAGGCGTGTTAGAGGGAGCGCGGATTTTACCCAAGGGGCGGTGCTGTGTTTGCTGCGCTTGCGTAAAAATAAGGTTTGATGGCTTAATTCCTTTTGGCGGTCGTGTGGGGAGGTGTTTCCCGGGGGCCGGTGTGAAGGTTTTAGCAAATTTAGGGGTTCAACAGCTTTGAGCGCGCAAAATTCAGTTCTTGCTCATATTGCCAGACCATATGCAAATGCTTTGTTTGATCTGGCGGTGGCACAGAAGGCGGTTTCCAGCGTGGAGGCCAGCCTTGAGGGGATAGAGGACCTTATCCGGTCAAATCAGGATTTTTCAAATCTGCTGGCCAGTCCGGTTGTTGCCAGTGAAGTTAAAAGCGGTGTGATCGAGGCGATTGTTGCCAAGGCCAAGCTTCCTGAGCTGGTGGCAAATTTTTTGCGCACCGTGGCGGATAATGCCCGCTTGTTTGTTTTGCCGGCAATGATTGAGGCATTTAAGGATTTGGCAGCAAAGGAGCGTGGCGAGCTGCGCGCTGAAGTCACCTCGGCGGCTCCTCTTACCAAAAAACAACTGACCGATCTGGCCAAGGTGCTGAAAAGCAAAATGGGCAAGACGGTTACTCTGGATACAAACGTTGATCCTTCGCTGATCGGCGGTTTGATTGTTAAGGTCGGATCACAAATGATCGACTCATCTCTTAAAACTAAATTGACTGCGATGAAAATCGCCATGAAAGAGGTCTCATAATGGACATCAAGGCAGCTGAAATTTCGGCGATCCTCAAAGATCAAATCAAAGACTTTGGCAAAGAGGCGCAAGTCTCTGAAGTGGGCCAGGTTCTCTCGGTGGGCGATGGTATTGCGCGCATTTACGGGCTGGATAATGTGCAGGCGGGTGAGCTTGTTGAATTTCCGGGCGGCATTAAAGGCATGGCGCTGAACCTTGAAACCGATAATGTGGGTGTGGTTATTTTTGGTTCCGACCGGGAAATCAACGAAGGGGACACGGTCAAGCGGACCGGGGCCATTGTGGATACGCCGGTTGGACCTGAATTGCTGGGCCGCGTGGTTGATGCTCTGGGCAATCCAATTGACGGCAAGGGGCCGATCAAGGCAAAGAAACGGGCCCGGGTTGATGTGAAAGCGCCCGGCATTCTGCCGCGTAAATCTGTGCATGAGCCGATGTCGACAGGGCTTAAGGCCATTGATGCACTGATCCCGATTGGCCGGGGGCAGCGTGAATTGATTATTGGTGACCGCCAGACCGGCAAAACAGCGATTATTCTTGATACTTTCCTCAACCAGCAGGCGGCCCATGCCGCTGGCGCTGATGAAAGCGAAAAACTGTATTGTGTATATGTTGCGGTGGGGCAAAAACGCTCAACCGTCGCGCAGATGGTGAAGGTGCTCGAAGATGCCGGTGCCATGGAATATTCCATTATTATTGCTGCGACCGCTTCGGATGCGGCGCCCATGCAGTTTCTGGCGCCGTTTACCGGTTGTGCCATTGCGGAATATTTCCGCGATAACGGCCAGCATGCCGTGATTGCCTATGACGATTTGACCAAGCAGGCGGTTGCCTATCGCCAGATGTCCTTGTTGCTGCGTCGTCCACCAGGGCGTGAAGCGTTCCCCGGTGACGTGTTTTATCTGCACTCGCGTCTTTTGGAGCGTTCCGCCAAGTTGAATGAAAATCACGGAGCCGGTTCCCTGACGGCGTTGCCTGTGATTGAAACCCAGGCGAACGATTTGTCCGCCTATATTCCAACCAACGTGATTTCCATTACCGATGGCCAGATATTCCTTGAAACAGATTTGTTCTTCCAGGGGGTGCGCCCGGCGGTGAACGCGGGTCTTTCTGTTTCGCGTGTGGGGTCCTCGGCGCAGATTAAAGCCATGAAACAGGTTGCCGGCTCCATTAAAGGGGAATTGGCCCAGTATCGTGAAATGGCGGCTTTTGCCCAGTTTGGTTCTGACCTTGATGCCTCAACGCAGGCCATGCTCAATCGCGGTGCGCGACTGGTGGAATTGTTGAAACAAAAACAGTTCTCGCCACTCAAGACCGAAGAGCAGGTTGCAGTGATTTAT
>WFOP01000115.1 GCA_015487985.1 Hyphomicrobiales bacterium | reverse complement strand
GGCAAAAATCCCTGCGCCCACCATTGCGCCAATGCCCATGGCGACAGCTGACCAGAATGAAATACCCGGTCGATGCGCGGGGGGCAGTTTTCCTTGCATCATTTATTGCATTCCAAGCCTGCTGACCCGAACGGGTTTAGTTGAAGTCATAGTCAATTGAATTCATCCAGTTCAAGAGAGCGATTTCAAGTTCGCTGACATGCTCGTGATGTTTTTTCAGGGCAGGTATTTCCGCATTCAATTCGGCTTCGAGTTCTCGATAACGTGCGTCAAGTTCACCTTGGGTTATCTGGTGTTCTTTGGTAAAAATACCATGCTGCTCCAGCTTTTGTTTGGCCTGTTCAATCCGTTTGCCTATCTCGGCAAGTTTTGTGCTCAGTTCATCTTTTTGCATTTTGTACTCCATCAAATGATCGGGTGGTTTATGGAACCCTTTTATTGAGGTGGTGGGATTATATCAAAATGCAAGTGGGATGTTGGGGGATTGAGTGATTACCCCTTAACCCCACCGGCACTTAGCCCACTTACCAGATAGCGCTGGGCCAGCAAAAATACAAACGTGATCGGCAATCCCGACAGGATGGCGGCGGCGGCGAAGTCTCCCCACAGGTATTTTTGCTCGTAGAGATATTGGCGTGCGCCCACGGCCAGTGTCATCTGGGAGGTTTCCTGCAACAGGACCGAGGCCACCGGGTATTCGGTGACGAGGTATATGAAGCTGAGAACAAAGACCACCGCCAGAATGGGTACTGAGAGGGGCAGGAAGATATAGCGGAAGGTTTGCCATGGGGTTGCGCCATCGACCTGGGCGGCTTTGTCCAGAGCCGGGTCGATGGAATCAAAATAGCCCTTGATGGTCCAGATGTGCAGGGTAACGGCGCTCAGGTATGAAATAATGAGCGCCCAGTGGGAGTTGCGGCCCAGCAGGGGGGTGATGGCACCCAGAGCATCAAAAATCGCATAAAGCGCGATGACCGTTAAGGCGGCGGGGAACATCTGCACGATGAGCAAGGTGTCTAAAATGCCCTGCTTATGGGCGAATTTCATGCGGGCGAAGGCATAAGCTGCGGTGGTGGAGAGCACCAGCACCCCGGCAGAAGCGATGAAGCCGACTTTAATCGAGTTCCATAGCCATAACATGACTGGAAACGGGGGCTCAAGGATGGTGCCATCGGCGCGCTCGAACGGGATGCCAAGGGCCAGGGACCAGTGTTCAAAGGTGGGGTTTTCAGGGATCAAAGAGCCGGTGGAGAAATTTCCGGTGCGCAGGGAGATGGAAAAAATCATCAAAAAGGGAAACAGGATCAGCATCAAAAACAGGATCAGAAACCCGTGGGCGAAGATTTTTTTGACCAGCAGTGAACGGGGGTGTTCAACAATCATTGGGCGACCCCTTTCTTTTGGGCGTAGGCGCGCATGGCGCGGAAATTGACGTAGGCAATAATGGCGACAATGATGAAAATCAGGGTCGAAATTGCTCCGGCCATGCCAAAATTCTGCCCTGAATCCGAAAAGCTCATGCGGTAGGTGAAGGAACCTAAAATGTCGGTCTGGCCGGCGGGGATTTGGGTGCCGATAATGTCGGGCAGGCCCCTTGTGAGCAACAGGATCAGCACGACATTATTAAAGTTAAAGGCAAAATTGGCGATCAGCAGGGGCACGAACGGGGGCAAAATGTGGGGTAAAGTGATGGAGAAAAAAGAGCGGATGGGACCGGCCCCCTCGAGGGCGGCGGCCTTATAATGGTCCTGAGGCACCGATTGCAGATAGCCCATGCCCAGCAACATCATATAGGGATAGCCAAGCCATGTGTTGACAATCAGGGTGAGGCTTCTGGTTAGGGTTGCATCGGTGAACCATTGGGGTTTGATGCCGAACAGGGCCTCTAAAATGAGGTTGATTTCGCCAAAATTCTGGTTGAACAGGCCCCGGAATACCAGAATGGAAATGAAGGCGGGGACCGCATAGGGCAGAATGAGCATGATGCGATAAAACCCGCGAAACCTGAGGTGGGGCCATTGCAAAATGGAGGCCAGAAGCAGGCCAAGGGAAAAGGTAAAGACCATCGACAGGGTGGCAAAAACCACGGTCCAGATAAAAATCTGCACCATGGGTTCGCGGATACCATCGGAGAATAATATGCGCTTGAAATTGTCGACCCCCACATTGACCCGCCAGCCGGGGGAGACGGTTTCTCCGCTCTCATCAATATAAAAGCCCTGGCTTTGATCGGGGGTGAGGGTGGTGGCGTCGATGGTGTTGAGCAACGTACCATCGGGCTGGAGCTGATATTGGGGTTGCTGGGCGGCAAAGGTGCGCAGGCTGGAGGGCTTCAGCTCGGTTCTATCGGGTAAAATCAGGGTGATTTGTGCCAGCGCGGCGCGCAATTTGATGGTTTCACGCATGGCCAGCGCCGAGGTTTCGGGCAGGGGCGCAACGGACATCAGGAGCTTTGCCGGGGTGCCATCAAGGGGGGTTGGTTCGCTGATGAGGGCGGTGTTTTCTTCAATGAGAATGATTTTGTAACCGTTGGTATCGGGCAGAATCTGAAACGGGCGTTCGGTTGATTTATCGAGGGAAACAGCGCCCAGAAACTGGTTGGTGACCCGTTCAAAGCTGAGCAGGTTGCGCGCGCCAAAATTGGTAAAGCCGATATAGGATGTGTAAAGCACGGGCAAAACGATAAACAGGCCAATGGCGGCAATGGCGGGGAAAACAAAGCGGATTGTATAGAATTTCTTTTGGCTGAAAATGGTGACAATGCCCACCATCAGCGCCAGCACCACCACACCAAACAGGGGTTCGCCGGCCAGATAAAGGCCCCAGACAATATAAAGCAGGGCCAGAGAAACAAGGCTCAGGGCGCCCCATTTGAGCAGGTTTTTAATGGCAAAGGGAGTTGAACGGGCAGGGCTTGCAACTGAATTGTCAAAAGTTGTTGTGCGCATATTCCCCCCGTCTATGTCAGCAATTGAGGAGCCGGGGCAGTGGGTCCCGGCTCCGTTGTTTTTGCCTTACGCGCAATTATTCGGCAAGGATACGCTCGGCGGCATCGTTCAGAGCATCTTCAACCGATTGCTGACCGCTGGTGATGTTTTGCAAAGCCGGACCCATGGCACTCCAGAACTTGCCCATTGCAGGGGTGGAGGGCATGGGAATGCCGTTTTGAGCGTTGGCCA
This sequence comes from Hyphomicrobiales bacterium, assembly GCA_015487985.1. Lineage (GTDB taxonomy): Bacteria > Pseudomonadota > Alphaproteobacteria > Rhizobiales > Devosiaceae > DROE01. The sequence continues at coordinate 905 of WFOP01000115.1, read as the reverse complement.
GAGTGGCGGCAACATTTGCGTTGTCCGCCAGCGTCGCGGCAAAGCTCTTGTCAGCTACAGCGCCAAGGGGCACATCGTCGTTGACCATTTTTAGGCCCTCATCGGAGAGCAGGTAGCCTTCGATGAACTCTTTGGCCAGATCAGCATTGGGGGAGGCGGCGTTGATGGTGGCGCCAAGTACGCCCACAAAGGATTTTGAAGGGGCGCCATTGATGGAAGGAATGGGGGCAACGCCAAAGTTGATGCCGCTATCCTCAAGATTGGACCATGCCCATGGACCGTTGATAACCATGGCAACTTCGCCCTTGTTGATGGCGGCGTCCATGACTCCATAGTCAACACCGGGGGGCATAATGCCATCGTCGATCAGGGATTTAATCATGGCGGCACCGGCAATGGCGCCGGCATTGTTTACCCCGGTGTCGGAATCGTCATAGGAGCCGTCGACCTTTTGGAAGGCATAGCCGCCATTGGCCATCAGCAGGGGCATGGAGAAATAGGTGTTGTTGTAATCCCACATGATGGCGCCAACCCCTTCGGGGAGATCGATGGAACCCATTTCTTCAAAAGTTGCCGGGGGTGTTGCCACCAGATCCTTGTTGTAGATCAGGCCAACGGCTTCAACGGAAATGGGGTAGCCCCAGGTTTTGCCGTCAAATTCCATTGAATCCCAGGCGAAATCAAAAATGGCGTCGCGGGTTTCGGCGGAGGGGTCAACCGGGGCAATCAGACCGCCAGCGGCCCATTCACCAAACCGGTCATGGGCCCAGATGAAAATATCGGGACCATCGCCGGCGGCGGCGGACTGCTGGAACTTATCGGTAACAGCTTCTGGATGTTCCACCACAACTTCGATGCCCAGTTCTTCGGTGAACTTGTCACCAAGGGCCTGCAGACCGTCATAT
>WFOP01000114.1 GCA_015487985.1 Hyphomicrobiales bacterium | reverse complement strand
CAGGGGCCAAGTGAGGGTTCACGCAGACAAATGGCCGCCTTTTTATTCAACAGGCTCAACGCATCCCCCAGACCAACGGAAGTGGTGGTTTTGCCTTCCCCCGCCGGGGTGGGGCTGATGGCGGTAACAAGGATCAGTTTGCCATCAGGTCTGTCGTTAAGGGAAGCAATGAAATCTGCGCTCAATTTGGCCTTGATGCGTCCGTAAGGCTCAAGGTCAGCATCCTTGATGCCAAGTTTTTCAGCGATTTGAGAAATAGGTTTTGGGTGGGCACTGCGGGCGATTTCAATATCGGTTTTCAATGACATGTTCCCCATATGATTATAGCTGACAGACTAGTCCTAAGTTGCCGATTTCCAAATTGATTCGCGTCAAACAGCAGATTTAATTGCTTTTATCCACCAAATGATCTGTTGGTTGGGCTTTTGCTGGGGGATTGCGCGAGTTTTGTTGCCTGCGTGAATAAAGAAAGCTGGTGGTATAAGGCTGAAATCCGGGGTAGATTTTATCCGGGATAGTCAGGTTAAATAAGGAGGAACAGGTGAAAACACGCGCAGCCGTTGCTTTTGAGGCGGGTAAACCCCTTGAAATTGTTGAATTGGACCTTGAGGGGCCAAAACAGGGGGAGGTGCTGGTGGAAATCAAGGCCACGGGCATTTGCCACACCGATGCGTTTACCCTGTCCGGGGAAGACCCCGAGGGCATGTTCCCGGTGGTTCTGGGCCATGAAGGGGCGGGCATTGTGCGCGAAGTGGGAGCCGGGGTAACCTCGCTGTCCCCCGGTGATCATGTGATTCCGCTTTATACCCCTGAATGTCGGCAATGCGAGTATTGTCTCAACCCTAAAACCAACCTGTGCCAGTCCATTCGCGCAACACAGGGTCAGGGACTGATGCCCGATGGCACCTCGCGCCTGAGTTACAAGGGCCAGCCGGTGTTGCATTATATGGGCTGTTCAACTTTTTCCAATTATACGGTGTTGCCGGACATCGCGCTGGCCAAAGTGCGCAAAGACGCGCCATTTGAGCAAATTTGTTATATCGGGTGCGGGGTGACCACCGGCGTTGGCGCGGTGGCCTTTGATGCAAAAGTCGAACCCGGCGCCAACGTGGTGGTGTTTGGCCTTGGCGGCATCGGCCTCAACGTCATTCAGGGGGCAAGGATGGTGGGGGCCGACAAGATTATCGGCGTCGACCTGAACCCTGACCGCCAGGGCATCGCCCGCCAGTTCGGGATGACGGATTTTATCAATCCGGCAACGTTGAATGGCGATATTGTCGCCCATCTGGTGGAAATGACCGGCGGCGGCGCGGATTACAGTTTTGAATGTATCGGCAATGTTGAAACCATGCGCCAGGCGCTGGAATGTTGCCACAAGGGATGGGGCGAAAGCGTGATAATCGGGGTCGCCGGAGCGGGAAAGGAAATTTCCACCCGCCCGTTTCAACTGGTGACCGGTCGCGTGTGGCGCGGAACAGCCTTTGGCGGCGCGCGGGGGCGCACCGATGTGCCAAAGATCGTTGACTGGTATATGGATGGCAAAATCAATATTGACGATTTGATTACCCACACCATGCCTTTGGACGACATCAACAAGGCGTTTGAGCTGATGCATGCGGGTAAATCCATTCGTTCGGTTGTGGTGTTTTAGACATGAGCGAAATTAAAATACTCTCGGAACAGGTCTGTTTTAATGGCGTGCAGGGGTTTTATTCCCATCAGTCCAGCGTCTGTAACGGTCCCATGCGTTTTGGGGTTTTTGTGCCCGCTCGGGCAAAAAACACGCCCCTGCCGGTGTTGACATGGTTGTCGGGCCTGACCTGTACTGAAGAAACCTTTGTCATCAAGGCGGGGGCGCAACGGATGGCGGCAGAACTGGGGTTGATCCTTGTCACCCCTGACACCTCCCCGCGCGGGCAGAACATTGAGGGGGAAGATGCGGACTGGGATTTTGGTACCGGGGCGGGGTTTTATCTGGATGCCACACAGGAACCATGGGCCAGAGCATACAATATGCAAACCTATGTGACCGAGGAATTGCAAAAAATCCTTGCGGAAAATTTTGTTGCTGATCTGTCGCGGCAGGGGGTTTTTGGCCATTCCATGGGGGGACATGGCGCGCTGACCCTGCACCTGAAGCGCCCCGAACTGTATAAAAGCGTGTCCGCTTTTGCCCCCATTTGTGCCCCTTCCCAATGCCCGTGGGGTGAAAAGGCTTTTTCAAACTACCTGGGTGCCGACCGCTTGGTATGGGCAAGACACGATGCCAGTGAGTTGATGCGCGCTCAACATAGTGCGGCCGACATATTGGTGGATCAGGGGCTGGCCGATCAGTTTTTACAAACCCAGTTGCATCCTGAAATGCTGGAAATGGCGGCCAAGGATTCCGGGCAAAAGCTGACCCTGCGCCGCCACAGGGGATATGACCATTCCTATTATTTTATCCAAACCTTTATCGAGGAGCACCTGCGCCACCATGCAGCGGCGCTGGCCTGATGTTTCACCGGAAATATAAACGGATAAAATTATACCCCGGGCATATCAAAGCGTTCGTTAAATCGTTCGCAATAGGCCACCAGATTGGGGTATGATCTAACGGAACCTTCTGGCGGAAAGGGTGTTTTTGGCACCAGATTATTGATGAGGGTTGCAAAAATGACCGCATCAATTGAGCCGGGTGTATCGCCGAAAAAGAACGGTTTCTCCCCCAGAAAATCCGTTATTGCCTTGATATCAGTTGCGCCAAAAGCGTGGATTTCCTTTGAAGTGTGGCGCCCCATGCCCTGCCCGAATAGCGCGGTGCGTACCTGCTTTTGCACCATGTTAAACACAAAATTGCGCATGAGGGGTGGAACTTTGCCAAAAAATTCCGCTTTGGCATAATCTGCATTTTCAATCCAGCGCACATAGACCCCCACCCAGTAAAGATGGTCTTCACACAGACAGCGAAAACTTTGCGCAATGGCCATTTGCTCAGGGTTCATCCAACTGTCGAAATCAACCCCCAGTTCCTTTTCAAGATAGGCCTGAATATGGGTGGAATCGGGAATTGTTTTGTTCCCGTCAATCAGAATGGGCAGTTTTTTCTTTGGCGCCTTGCGCGGATCCCCGGCTTTGATTTTGTATTTCAACCCGCTCATTTGCATCAGCGCAATGGCCTTCATGGAAAACGGACTGGGACTTTTCAGGCCCATGGCGGGTGGAAAAACGATCAGGGTGAGCATTTTAGGCGTCCTTGTTGGTTCTCGGGATCCCATAACACTAGCTTTGTTGGCCACGGGTTGCCAGCAGGGATTTTGGGTGCAGATTTTGGGCGGGCAGGGCCTTGAATGATGCCCTGATTTTCCGCGTGCATTTTTTTACAACGGGTAACTGCCCGAACCACCTTTTCTTTGCCACATGCTTGTGGCATCAACTGAATTACAAATATCAGTTTACGGAAAAAACAATCATGGCCATTCGACAATTTGTGGGGGATTTACCCAATCTGGACAATTATGGACGCGAGGTGGCCATAGATACCGAAACCATGGGGTTGAAAACCACCCGGGACCGGCTGTGCGTTGTGCAGCTTTCCCCCGGTGACGGGAATTGTGATGTGGTGCAAATCCCCCCCGGACATACGGATTCCCCCAATCTGAAAAAACTGATTGCCGATCAGGACGTCACCAAAATTTTTCATTTTGCCCGCTTTGATATGGCGGCGCTTCAACATCATTTTTCAGAAATGGCCGGGCCGGTTTATTGCACTAAAATCGCATCAAAACTTGCACGCACCTATACGGATCGCCATGGTCTGAAAGACCTGTGTCGTGAATTGCTGGGCAAGGAAATTTCCAAAACCCAGCAGAGTTCGGATTGGGGGGGTGAGGAATTGAGCAAGGCGCAAACAGAATATGCCGCCTCCGATGTACTTTTTTTGCATGACCTGAAACGACATCTGGACCAGATGTTATTGCGTGAAGGGCGGTTTGATCTGGCCAGACAAAGTATGGGCTTCCTGCCAACCCGTGTGGCGCTGGATCTGGCCGGATGGGCAGACACAGACATTTTTGCCCATTCCTGATTCAGCAATGTTCGCACCGCTCAGAACGGCCTCGCCCCACAACGACTTGAACACAGACCCTGCCAACGAGGGGGCCATGCGCCGCCGGCAGTTTCAAAAACTTAACCGGCGAAATGACATTGTGGCTGTTTTGCGCTGGGCGGTGCCGGTGATCGGGCTGCTGGTAACCGGTATTCTGGTTGTTCAGATAATCCTGACGAACCTGACAAGGGATTATGGTATCAGCGGCCTTAGAATTGAGCAGGATCAGGTGGTGATCGACAAACCGCGATATGGCGGCATTACACCCGATGGCACCCGTTATAATATCGAGGCGGCAGTTGCGCGGGTGCAAACCAGCGCTACCGATATCATTTATCTGGAACAGGCCGGAATAGTGATTGAACAATCCGATGGTTATCAAATGAGGGGCGAGGCCCAAAGCGCCATACTTGACCTGACAAAACAAAGCATCAATATCCCCGGTATTATGCGCTCCACTGATTCTGAAGGGGTGCGCGGTGTATTTGTTGATACACGCATTGACTGGGTGAGCCAGACCCTGAATTCTCGCGGTGCGGTGACATTGGAATTTGAAGACGGCGCCATCATAAATGCACAGTCTTTGCTCTATGATGCGCGCGCAGCCAGTTGGGATTTCACCCGGGCGGTTTATGTGGTCGCCGGCGATGGAGGAGTGAACTAAAATGAGTATTTCTGCATCTTTTGTTCGCATTTTACTGGTTGCAGGCATGGGCTTTTTCTTGATGTTGCCAGTGGCAACCAATGCCCAGGTGACCCAGACAACTGAAATTTCCGCCGATCGTTTTTTGGTGCGTGACAGTGAAAAAAAATCTGAATTTATTGGTAATGTGGTGATTACTCAGCCGGGCCTGAAAGTCTGGGCCGACAGGGTTGTGGTGAATTACGGGGAAGGGGGCACTTCCGATGTAAAGACATTTGTGGCCACCGGTAATGTAAAAATTCAAAGTGAAAATCAGGTGGCCACCGGTCAGCGGGCTGTTTATCGTCCCGCCACCAGAATATTGCATCTGAGCGGCAACGTGGTGGTAATCAACGACGGGGGCACAGTGCACTCGGGGGAGCTGTTGGTGAATTTATCCAGCAATATCACGGAATTTTCTT
>WFOP01000113.1 GCA_015487985.1 Hyphomicrobiales bacterium | reverse complement strand
GGGCGGGGCAGGGGGAACTGGTGTCGCGGGCGGCCCAGCCGTTTCTTGAAAGCGAGCAGTTTGTTGCTGTGAACGATATTGTGCAGGGGCGCTGTTCCATGTGCCATGCGAGCGAGCCGTTCTGGGAGGGGATTGCGCAGGCCCCAAAAGATGTCATTCTTGAAACAAAAAATGCGGTGGCCACCTATGCGCGTGAAATTTATATCCAGTCCGGGCGCAGCCATGCCATGCCGCCGGGAAATGTGAGCTATATGGAAGAAGAGGAGCGGGCGCTGATCGTGCAATGGTATGAATCATCCCTGATGGATGCGGGGCGCTGGCTGTGAGTAAAAAACTGCTGCGGGGCCGGGTTCTTTATTTTGTTTCCGCGCCCCAGGGGGATGGGGATCAGTCAAGTTATCACTTTTTTGAAGATGGCTGTGTTGTTGTTGAGGGGGGCAAAATTCTTGCCTGCGGGGGCTTTGAGGCGTTACGACAGGCCCATGGTGATTGCCCCGTTACGGATCATCGCCCGTATCTGATCATGCCGGGATTTATCGATCCGCATTTGCACTTTGTGCAAATGCAGGTGGTGGCGTCCTATGCGGCCAATCTGTTGGAATGGCTCAATAAATATACGTTTGTTGAAGAACAGCGATTTGCTGATCTGGCCCATGGGCGTGATATCGCTGTTGAATTTTTTGATACGCTTATCCGCCACGGCACCACCAGCGCGGCGGCCTATTGTTCAGTGCATCCGACCTCTGTTGAGGCTTTTTTTGGCGAAGCTGAAAAACGCAATATGCTGATGATCGGCGGCAAGTGCATGATGGATCGCAATTGCCCTGAAGCTCTGCAGGATACAGCGCAAACCGGGTATGATGAAACCAAGCTTTTGCTGGAGAAATGGCATGGTCGGGGCCGTAACCATTATGCCATCACACCGCGATTTGCCATCACTTCGAGCAATGAGCAAATGGAAATGGTGCAGGCGCTGGCGGGGGAATTTCCTGACGCCTATGTGCAAACGCATCTGTCGGAAAATGACGAAGAAATTGCTTTCACGGCGGCGCTTTTCCCCGAGCAACAGGATTATCTGGCAATATATGAGCATTATGGCCTGTTGGGGCGCAAGAGCCTGATGGGACATGCCATTCATCTGAGTGAGCGCGAGCTTTCGCTGATGGCTGAAACCGGCACGGTGGCGGTTTCCTGCCCCACGTCAAATCTTTTTCTGGGGTCGGGATTGTTTGATCTGGACAAGAACATTGCTGCCGGCGTGCGGGTGGGGCTGGCCACCGATATTGGCGGGGGCACCAGTTTTTCCATGCTCAAAACAGCGGATGAATTTTACAAGGTTCAGCAGTTAAACGGCAATCGGCTGGACCCGATGGGCAGTTTTTACATGATGACTTTGGGCAACGCCGAGGCGCTGTCATTGCATGATAAAATCGGCACCCTTGAGGCGGGGAGTGATGCGGATATGGTTGTGCTGAACGCCGGGGCAACGCCGGAAATGAAAATCCGGCTGGCAACGGTTGAAACATTGGCTGAAGAGCTGTTTTTACTGCAAACACTGGGGGATGATCGGGCGGTGGTGGAGACCTATGTGGCGGGCGAAGCGAAGAAGAACGGGCCTGGACAGGGCGGTTGTGGTTGTACTTGAGGGGGATGCGCATACCCCGTTGCGCACTGTGCCATGGGTATTGTCTTGAAGCCGGTAATTTCAGGCTTTGAAACCTTTTACTAAAAGCCAAACCGCAAAGACAATTTCCAGCAGGGCTGCCGGTACGTTCAGGGCCAGATATTGAACGGAAATGACGTCAACAACCTGAAACAATATCAGGATGCTTGCAATTCCTGTGAATACTGCCCCCGTCAGGCCCCAAAGTGAAATCCATAAGGGAAGCAATCTGGATTTGACAAACAGGATAAACATCAGGGCATTTGCGCTACATAATGCCAGGATCATGTAAACGTGGTTTGTAGAATCGCGCGCTGCTTTCAAGGTGGCTCCGATGACTTCGAACATGTGGAGGTTTTGGGGTGGGGATTGGATGTATTGCTGACTTAGAGCCAGAATGGAAGACAGCAGGATTGTCCCGAAAACCACCAGCGTGGCGGCGAGAATGCGCAGGGCCAAAAAGCCGATTGCGAGACTTTTCCCAAATTTTTCAAGTATCGGAAAAAGAAGAACTGCGATCGCCAGATAAAAGAGTGCCATCAGGAACTGGAACAGGGCGCCCATCATCGTTTGGCTGGAATTTTTTGCCGCTTCACTCAGGTAATCCGCTGAATCAATGGCCGGCACTATGGAGAAAATTCCGGCCAATAATGCTGCCAGGACAAGCCCGCCAATGAGCCGCGCTTTACAGCTAATATTATCCATGTTCGCTCTCCGTTTTTTGGGCTCAATTATTTCAGGAACAAATTTCGTATCGGTCATGGCAATTCCTTATCCGGGCTGACGCCATTTGTTGAAATCAACGAAATTGTTCTACTGGACACATCAAGTATCATATGCAAAATTTTTGTAAATTGGCAAAAATTGAAAGGGTTTGTATGCAAAAACGCATGAAAAGAGTTGACTGGAATCACCTCAGGGCATTTCATGCGACTGCTGACTCCGGCTCACTATCGGCGGCGGCGGTTGAGCTTGGTCTTACTCAGCCCACCTTGTCGCGGCAGGTGCAGGCGCTGGAGCGTGAACTTGATGTGGTCCTGTTTGAAAGATCGGGACGCAGGCTGGTGCTGACGCAGATGGGGCATGAATTGTTGGAGCATATCGGGTCGATGAAAAACCTGGCAGAGAGCGTTGCTCTGACAGCAAGCGGGCAAACTCAAGAGGTTAGGGGGCGGGTCCGTATTTCGGCATCCGACAGTATGGCGACTTATGTTCTTCCCGATATCGTGGGGAGATTGCGAACGGAAGCCCCGCAATTAACGATCGAGCTTTTGGTAACGAACACCAACAGCAACCTGCACCAGATGGAGGCGGATCTGGCCATTCGCCATGCGGCACCCGATCATTTAAGCCTTGCGGGATGGCATTTATATGATTCTGAGGCGTATTTTTATGCGTCAAAGGATTGGGTGCAGAAAAATGGTTATCCGGCCAGTATGGCTGACCTTGGCAAAGTGGATCTCATTGGTTTTGACGACATTGTGCGTCTATCAGGTCACTTTCGCAGTATGGGTATTCCCGTTGATGCTGCCGATTTCAAGCTGATTTCCAGTTCTGCGGTTGCGGGATGGGAAATGGTCAAACGAGGTTTAGGCGTCGCTGCGATGTTGAACGAAGTCGCACATAAAACCCCCGATATTGTCAAATTGTTGCCGGATCTGGCACCGGTGCGGGTCCCGCTGTGGCTGGTGACGCACAAAGAATTGCAGGCCAGCACCAAAGTCAAACTTGTTCAGAAAGTGTTGGCTGAAGAACTTGCGCAGCGAGCATAGAGGGGGTGAAGCGGAGAAGAGCGGCTGGCGCAGTTTGTTTTTGTCATTGCCCGAAGTATAAATGACAAAGCAATCCAGAAACGACGAGCCGGCCAAGAGATGCTGGATTGGGGCGCCCAGAGATGGGCTCGCAATGACTGTGATATCCCGCCTTCAAATGTTGGTTTTGATGTGTGGTTTTTTGGGGCAAGCATAAGGGTGCCATGGGTAAAACAGACCTAAGGCGGCAGTTGCATTTAGCGTTGCCGCCGCTAAATATGGCATTATGGAAAAGACTTATCAGGGCGCCTGTCATTGCGGGCGCGTGAAATTTGAGGTTGTGGCCGATATCGAGCAGGTCCGGGTTTGTGATTGTTCGGTTTGCAAAAAACGCGGTGCTTTGATTTACCGCGTCGAGGAGCAGAATATTCGCTTTAATACACCTTTAGGCGACCTGACGCTCTATAAATGGGGGACATTTACCGGGAAAGACTATTTCTGCCCTGTTTGCGGAATTATGCCGTTTCGCCGCCCGAGTACGCCAACAGCAACAGAGCTGGCGGGGGGAGTGAAACCATTCGATGGATGGGCCGTGAATACTCGTTGCCTTGAGGGTTTCGACATTGCGTCGGTGCCAAAAGTCGAGATTTCCGGCAGTAAAATTTAGCCTTTTTTACACTTTTTTCTAAACTAAACGGCGGTCCCAATGGGGCCCAAGCGGTAATTTGTTCGTGGTAAAGTCGTTGTGCCGGACCCCGCGCCATTCACGCCTGAGGGGGCGGGGGGTGCCTTGCGTTTGCGGTCAGGCGGGTAACCCGGCTGGAATTATTTGGCCGCCGGTGATGAGAAGCCCTTAACGATCAGCCAGATAGCCAGCACCATTTCATTCAATGCAATTGGCACGGTAAAGGCCACTTCGATGCTGGAAATCGGCAGCCCTAAAATTTTCATTGAGCCTAAAATCAGGATTAACGCGCCGCCGACAAATCCCCAGATCGAAATTATGCGAGGCACGAGATTTGTTTTCATGAAAAAATAATTCAGCATCAGCGCGGTGACGCCAAAGGTGATATTCGCACCAAAAGTGAATGTTGCGGTGCTGGAGGAAACCAGCAGATCGGCAAGGGTCTGGTAATGGGAGTTCTCGGGCTGTCCGGCCTGAAT
>WFOP01000112.1 GCA_015487985.1 Hyphomicrobiales bacterium | reverse complement strand
CCCCAGCTCATGCGCGACAAACTCCAGATCAGGTCCGCCGGCGCCCCCGTAGACAACTTCAATCTGATGCTTGCCGCTTATGTCCGTTGGGCTTAATTCCTTGGAAGTAATGGCCATGCGCACCCGGTCGCATAAATTCATAAAACTGGTTTTTATGGGGTCATAGCGAATAAAGACCGACACCAGAGACGGACAAACTTCACGAACCCCCTGCAAACCCGCATTGCTGAGAATACGCGCCGTGGCAACGGCCATCCGGTTTGCTTCTCCATCAAGCTCCGTTGCAAAGCGCAACAAAAGCCCACCATCCCCCAATGGCACAAAAACAGGCGTTGAGACATGAGAACTAATTTTGCTATTTGACAATGAATCGACCACCCGAACCCCAAATCAATTTAACAGTCCTAATATACGCAACTGCGAATCTAATCACCCTAAAAACTTAAGTGTTGCAGAAATTTTCATTTCCCCAGCACACAAACAAAACCCACTGTTCATAATAATGCTTGCAACTCAATTTAGGGTTTTCTAATATATTAAAAATTTGTGGGTTTTTCATGCAAAAATTCGCAGTCAACCGATGTAAAGGCAAACTTATGAAAATGAAAATTCTCGAAGTGCTCTCAAAGATCACTTCACCCGGCCTTAAAGGTGACATCGTCTCACAAAAGCTGGTGTCAGACATCATCATCAAAGACGGCAGAGTTATTTTTTCTATCACCGCCCCGGAAGGGATGGGCAAGGAAATGGCCTATATTCGCGATCAGGCAGAACAGCGCATCGCCAAACTGGATGGTGTTGAGCGCGTATTGATCGCCCTGACGGCAGAAACAGCCCCCGTTGCACCAAAAACAGTGCCGCGCCTGAAAAAACGCAATCAGGAACGCCCGGTTGGCCCCGACATGCGCCCCAAGGCCGGTGAAATTCCCGGCATCAAATCCATTGTTGCCGTTGCCTCGGGCAAGGGGGGAGTTGGCAAGTCAACCACTTCGGTAAATCTGGCAATGGCGCTGCATGGTCTTGGCCTGAAGGTGGGCCTGCTGGATGCGGATATTTATGGTCCCTCCCTGCCCCGCCTGATGGACCTCAAAGACCGTCCGGCAATTGAAAACGATCGTATTATTCCGCTGGAAAAACACGGCATCAAACTCATGTCCATGGGGCTGCTGATGGAAGAGGATAACCCCGTTATCTGGCGCGGCCCCATGATTGTATCGGCCCTCATGCAAATGGTGCGCGAAGTGGAATGGGGACAGTTGGATGTTCTAGTGCTCGATATGCCCCCCGGCACCGGCGATGCACAATTGACCATGGCCCAACAGGTGCCACTGGCAGGTGCCGTCATTGTTTCCACACCCCAGGACCTGGCATTGATTGATGCCCGCAAGGGATTGAAAATGTTTGACTCTGTTGACGTGCCTATTTTGGGCATTATCGAAAATATGAGCTATTTTCTTTGCCCCCATTGCGGCAAAAGCTCCGAGATTTTTGGACACGGCGGCGCAGAGCTTGAAGCACGCAAACTCACCGTTCCCTTTCTTGGGGCCATTCCCCTGCATATGGATATTCGCCATTATTCTGATGAGGGCACCCCGATTGTGGTCGCCAAACCAGAGGGTGAGCACGCCAAAATATTCAAAAGCATTGCCTTAAAAGTTGCAACAAAGCTAAACCCGGTGCCTGAAAACGAAGACGATTAACTCCCCCGTCCTCCCCCCGGGCTTTAGCGCCGGGCTTTTGAACGCACAAAGTCTACAAACCTGCTGACCCAGGGGTTTTGTTCTGTATTGCGCAAATGGCAAAACCCTGCCACAAGATTGTGCAGAACAATGCCGTCCCGTGCACCATCAATCCCGTGCCCCTTGCTGATCTGGCGAACATATTTCGTATCGGGAGCAATGTTTTTCAGGCTGGCATAGTGAAATTCATGGGCATCTGTTTGTGCATTGGCCAAACTTTTCCCACCACCCCACGGGTGAAAATTGTTGTCGCTAAAACTCACATATCCACGCCCTTGCGGACGTTTATGCATCACCGCCTCAGCATCAATCACCCCCACCATCGGGTAAGTTTGATTTTCAAAATCAAGGCTTTTGCATAAATACATCAGCCCGCCACATTCCGCATAAGTTGGCAAACCGCCCTGAATTGCGTTCTTAAGCCGAGCGCGCAAATCAACATTTGCAGCCAGTTCAGCAGCGGCCATTTCAGGAAAACCGCCCCCGATGAACAAGCCATCCAACTGTGGCAGATGCCGGTCATTGATGGCATCGATCTCAACAATTTCAGCCCCCGCCGCCCCAAAAGCCTCCAGATCATCCGCATAATAAAACCCGAACGCCTTGTCCCGCACCACCCCAATGCGCACACTTGGCTCCATTAAAGGAGCAGCCTTCACTGACGCTTCGGGAAAACTATGGGAACCCGCAACATTCTTTAGTTTTTCCAGATCGATCCCGGCGCCTATAATTTTACCAAATCGGGCAATGGTTTGATGCAAAGCGCCGGTTTCCCCAGGTGTGGTCAGCCCCAAATGACGTTCCCCGATATCAAGGCCACTATTTCGGCCCACCGCGCCCAGCACTTCAATATCCGTATATCCTTTGACAGCAGCGATCAACTTGGCTTCATGGCGCGCACCACCAACCTTGTTCAGAATAACCCCGGCAATATTCACTTCTTTGTCAAATCCCTGATAACCCAGCAAAAGCGGGGCAATCCCCCGGGTTATTCCATTGGTGTCAATAACAAGAACAACCGGTAATTCAAGCAACTTTGCCATTTGTGCATTGCTGTCCGATCCGGCCAGGTCCACCCCGTCATAAAGGCCTTTATTGGCTTCCACCAAAGAAATGCCAGCCCCTTTTGACCTGCTGGCAAACAGGTCCACCAACTCCCTGCGTTCCATGGAATTGAAATCAAGATTGTAACACGGGGCTCCGCTTGCCGCGCTCAGCCACATGGGATCAATATAATCCGGCCCCTTTTTGAAACATTGCACACGACAATCAGGGGCGCTCAAAGCAAAGCTCAACCCTGTCGAAATCACCGTTTTTCCAGAAGATTTATGAGCCGCCGCAATCATGAAGGCCGCCATTAAATCAGCTCACCACTTCCAAAGGTTGATTTGGCAGGCGTGATGCAACGCGGTTGCCCCAGATTTGCTCCGCCAATGCCTGCGCACTTTCAATATCAGGCGCCTGCCCCATTGTTTTAAGCGCAATTGCCAGCGTGCCGGTTACCGAGGCCGTTGCATATTCATCCGTTGAGCGGCCATGCCATAAATCAAGCAAACCGCCCACGTTCATTTCTTCATCAGGGGCCTGACGCGGATCCTTCACCAAAACCGGCCATTTTTCCTGAACCGGCTCAGAATTGCCATGGGTGGAATAAACCAAAGTCGGTTTATTGGGGCGCCGTTCGATTTCGCCCCCTTCCCCACGAAAAACCGCCATGCGGGGTTGATTGAGCAACATCGCGGCCCCGGCATGAATGTCCATAAATCCACGATGAAATATGCCCTGCAACATTGTAGGTGCACCAAACGGGTTAAGCATGCGCGAAAAACTATGCACCGGCGAACGCAGGCCCAACAGAGGCCGCAACTCGATCAGATGCCGCAACATCGGGCTAAGAACCTCAAGGGGCGTATATGAAAAATTGTTCTGTTCAATCTGTTCCCCGGCTTCCCCAAGGCTTGTTGCAATGGGCAGGCCGAGCCTTTGCAGGGTTTCCCGTGTATAAACCCGTCCCGGCGTATGTCCCCCGGTCCCGTGCATAAATACCCGGTGCCCGGCTTGAGAAAGAGCCAGTGCAGAAAGCAAAAACCAGGGCAATTGAATACGCTTGCCAGCATAGGATGACCAATCCACATCTACCGTCGGGATATTGGCCGGCATGTCAAACACGCCCCGCGCCGCCAGCGTAAACCCTGCAATTTCCTCAGGCTCTTCTTCCTTGAGCCGCAACAGCATTAGAAATGCGCCGATCTGCTCGCGTTCGGCCTCGCCGCGCAAAATAATGCCCATGGCATCTTTGGATTCTTCAAGCGTTAGCGCACGCACTTTGGTTTTCCCGCGCGCAAGGATGGCAATATATTTTGCGAAAGGGTGCAGTTCTTGTTCCATCAAATAACCTTTTTGAACCTATTCAAGACCGGAAGGGTCTACATTGGCATCAGAAAGATTGACTGGCAAGATTCGAAGGAATTTCATACCGAGCGTTGTAATGGCCAACGTCACCGCAATGCCCCCAAATCCGAGCATGAATTCCAGTATCGTTGGCCTGTAACTGGCAATGGTTCCATCATAAAAACTGCTTGATGCGGCATATCCGGGGAAAATCTCCATCGGAAAGACCTGACCACCAATCAGGATGATATACAGTTGCACAAGCCCGCCAAACAACACCAGTAGCGCGGCAATAATCACCAGACTTTTCTTGCGGTCCAGTTTGGGATGAAACAGCAACGCCAACGGCACAAGGCCCCCAAGAAATACCTGACCGCCCCAGAACAACGCCGTATAAATGCCCCCCTCAAGCAGAATGAATCGCTCATAGGCCGCATGTTCTGCAACATAAAGATTGCTCAAATGCTGAATGCCGGCAAAAAACAAAACAACCGCCACGAACAGGCCCAGCAAACGCGCCTGCCGGGTTCTGAGTTCCACGCTATAAACCCGCCGCGTCATTGTGCAGGTGCCAATCATGACCAGCATGAACATGGCCAACCCGAAGGAAAACGACATGGCAATAAACATCGGCGCCATGATTGCCGCGTCATATCCGGGACGCGCCACAAGCCAACCGAAAATGGACCCGGTGCCGGTGGTCAGCGCCAAGCGCCACAAAAACGCGCCCAGCCCGACGGACTTAAGAGCAAAAGAGGGAACACCCCGCGCCATTTGTGCATAAAGATAGGCGGCCACAATCGCCAGGAAACCTGTATAGAGCAGCATGTTCCATGCAAAAATCGACTTGAAATTATAGGTGGTCATGGAAATAATCAGCCGGTCGGGACGCCCCAGATCGAGCACCAGAACCACCAGCCCCCCCATCAGCAACGCCATTGCCAACAGGCCCGAAAGTCGGGCCGTGGGTTTATAGGCCTGCTTGCCAAAAACCGAACCGATGGAAGAAACATTAAGCGCCCCCGAGGCGGCAACGATCAAAAAAATCGCAAACACATGGGGAATGCCCCAGACCACCTGATTGTTCATGCCGGTGACAATATGCCCATAATGTTCGATGTATAAAACCGCTGCACCCGCCGCACCAATAAATGCACCAAGCAACACCAGCAACCCCCAGAGCTGTGGCGTTGATCTTAACTCACTATATGCAATCCGTTCCATGTCCCGGTTTCCTATATATTCTGATAGCGCACGCCCGGGTTCAACCGCAGGTCATCACGCAATGCACTGGACTGATATGTCGCCAGTTGAATGGAAATTTCACTGTCCGGGTCCATCAGGTCCCCAAACAGTATGGCGCCATTTCCGGTTTCCCCACAGGCAATGGCACACGCCGGCATATCTCCCCGATCAACCCGATGCACGCACAAAGTGCACGATTCAACGGTGCCTTTGCCGCGCGGCGCATTCACGTTTTTGTCTTCTTCGGGAACTTCTTCATGCACGAACGATCGCGCCTTATAGGGGCACGCCATCATGCAATAACGACAACCAATGCAAATATGTTTGTCCACCAGAACAATACCGTCGGCCCGCTTGAAAGACGCCCCCGTGGGGCACACATCGACGCAAGGCGGAGTTTCGCAATGCTGACACATTACGGGCAATGAAACTTCACGCCCCGTTGCAAGGTCCTTCAAATCAACTTTACGAATCCACTGCGGGTCGGTTTCCGGGTTCCCCGTGTCCTTCCAGCCGTTCTCGGCTGAACAGGCGCTCACACACGAATTGCAATCCGAGCGACACTTGTTCACATCAATCAGCAATCCCCATCGGTTTGCCGAAGTGACCTGAGCGCTGGCTTCACTCCCGTAAAGTGACAATGTCACCCCGGGGGCCAAGGTCAAGGTCGCCGCCGCCGCCCGCGCCAAAAATCCGCGTCGGTTGATTTCCGCGCCTTTTTCCATGTCCTGTTTTCTCTGGCTCATCGCAATGCCTCCCCCCCATCCAGAGGTGCACCGGTCACAACAGGCGGACTCCCCCCTTGAACCGAAGTCAAATAATTTTGCAAATCGCTGGTGGCATCAAAAATGCTGGTGCTGGACACAATCTTTGGTGCCCCTTCCAGCAATTCAGCCAGCACATCGGGGTCCGGTTTTGACTGATGGCAGGTGAAACAGTCAATTTTCACCGCCACATAATCATGACACACCCGACAGATGAATTCTTCGCTTTCATAGCCCACAGGTTCCCCCGCCGCGTCATTCACCGCATGGCAAGCCACACATTCCTTCAGACTGGCATTGATATCACGATTTCCAAGTCGCATGGTTTCATCCCGGTCATGGCTCAATAAATCCATATGGTTTATGCGCCAAAATTCATTGCCTTCAGGATGCGGAGAACCAACGGCCTTTGGCACCGTTGGTCCGAACAAGGACTGCGCCTGGGCGCCAACAGCGCCCAACCCGGCAAAAATCAGAACAGCAGCCACCAGCGAAACGAAAAACCGCTTCATATCTACTCTCCAAGCCCCATCTTGATATAACCGGTCGGACAAACATCCATGCACACATGACACCCGATGCACTTGGTGTAGTCCGTCTGCACATAGCGTCCCACCGTACGGTCCGCCTTTTTCACCCGGGAAATTGCATCCTGAGGACAATAAATCACGCAATTGTCGCACTCAAAACACATGCCACACGACATGCAGCGCTCCCCTTCCTTTTGCGCCTGTTCCTCTGAATACCCGATGATACGTTCTTCAAAGTTCCCCAGAACATTGTCCGCTTCGATATGCACCTCTTCACGCAATTCGCGCGGCTCATATTCAAAATGACCTTTGAATAATTCCATATGATTAATGATCTGGCTGTCGCCACGATCCTCATAATTGTGAACGGCAAAATCACTTGAATTGGTGCCCCGGGTTGCCCCGTGATCATATTCTTCAGGGCTTTTGCCCCGCGCCCGCAATTCTTCCAGCAGGTCAAAATGATGCACGTCAATTTTCGGACGTTTTTCAATATCCCCGTCGTCAAGAAAATCCGTGATGGTTTCCGCAGCAATTCGCCCATGGCCAATTGCCGTGGTCAGCAGATGCGGCTTGATTATATCTCCGCCCGCAAAATGTTTTTCGCGGCCCTTGACCTTATAACCAGGCTCAATATCAATCGCGCCGCGCCCATTATCCAGCCCCTCAATGCCCGTAAAATCACCCGCCTGCCCGATGGCAGCGATAATAATATCCGCTTCAATCACAAATTCGGTGCCTTCGCGCGGCTCAGGTACATTGCCCTTCATATCGCACTCGCACATTCTAAGGCCGGTTGCCCGCCCGTGCTCGTCCTTCAGAACTTCCAGGGGCATAACGCTGCCCCTGATATCGACCCCTTCGCGTTTGGCATCTTCGCGTTCATGTTCGGCCGCTGTCATCTGTTCAATCGGGAACAGGGAAGTCAGCGTTGCCTGCATGCCTTCGCGCGTCAGAACCCCGGCGGCATCCTGGGCAGTGAAATCAATGGTTGTGCCGTCAGAATGCTGCGTTTTGGCAACAGATGTCACCTTGCCAAGCCGGCGCGCAACCGAGGCCACGTCGATGGAGGTGTCCCCCCCCCCCACAACCACAACCCGACGGGCAGTGCCAACCACCCAGCCCTTGTTGAAGGCATCAAGAAATTCAACACCGTCAATGCAGTTTTCGGTACCTTCCCATCCCGGAATGGGCAATGCCCGGCCCTTTTGCGCACCAAGTGCCCAAAAAATCGCGTCAAACCCGGCCTCAAGCTCATCAACGCTAACATCTTTTCCAACACGGGTATCCAGCATCACCTGCACACCCATATCGATAATGCGGCCAATTTCAGTATCCAGCATCGAGCGCGGCGTGCGATATCCCGGGATGCCATAACGCATCATGCCACCGAGCTTTTTATTCGCCTCAAACAGTGTTACCCCATGTCCGTCCTTGCGCAGGAAATACGCCGCCGCCAACCCTGCGGGTCCCCCCCCGATGACGGCAATTTTTTTACCTGTATCCACACCGGGTTTACCAAGGCCGATATTGTTTTCATTGGCCCAGTCGCCAACATATTGTTCCACTGCGTTGATACCGACAAAATCATCAACTTCGTTGCGGTTGCACCCTGATTCACACGGCGCCGGACACACCCGCCCCATGGACGAGGGAAAAGGGTTGGCCTCCACCATGCGCTCAAAAGCATATTCCTGCCAGGCCATGCCCTCGACCGGGGGCTTGTCCATCCCGCGTGCAATTGCCAGCCACCCGCGAATTTCATGACCCGAGGGGCAAGACCCCTGACATGGAGGCGTTTTATGAACATAGGTGGGGCACTTGTATGAAGTATCCTGCTGGAAGATTTTTTCCTCCAGATCCCAATCTTCGGGCGTTTCACCATCTTCAAATCGGCGGAAAGTAAGTTTTTCACCTGGCGTATGTTTATTCATCACTTTTCCTCCATAGAAGTATTGTCCGCATCACTGGCGGTATCGTCTTCATTATCTTCACCATCAAGAATAACAGCGTTGGCCACCAACTGGTGCACCGACAAAATACTGTCCATCTGATAGCCATACTTGGGCATAACTTTTGAAAACTGGGTCTTGCAGATGGCGCAGATTGCAGCCATGTGGGTCACCCCGTGGTCTTCGCTCACCTGTTGCAAAGCCGTCATGCGCGGTTTGGCACCCTTGATCCGCAAATCCATCAGATCGTCGGTCAGCAAACCGCCCCCACCCCCGCAACAGAATGTTTTTTCGCGGATCGTGTCCTGTTCCATATCGTAATAATTGTTACAAACAGCCTTCAGAACTTTTCGCGGCAAATCAAACTGCCCGCCCTCTTCACGGCCCATGGCCGATCCGCGTGCCACATTGCAACTGTCGTGATAGGTCATCACATATTCGTCGTTTTTGGACTTGTCGATCTTCAGAATGCCCTCATCGATCGCATCAGCGGTGAATTCCATAATATGTTGCGGGATCGGATAATTCTGATCCAGAAAATCAAAAGGCCCCGCCAGCGTATTGAGGAAACTATACCCCACCCGCCATGCATGGCCACATTCACCAAAAACGATCCGCTTGACCCCAAGGTCTTTGGCCGCCTGACGAATGCGCCAGGAAACTTCACGCATATTTTCGTAAGAACCGATAAACATGCCAAAGTTCGCCGCTTCAGAGGCATAAGAACTGATCGTCCAACTCACACCCGCCGCATGGAAAACCTTCGCATACCCCAGCAGACCATCAATATGCGGCTCGGCAAAAAAGTCAGCCGAAGGCGTAATCAGCAGAATATCCGCCCCCTTCACATCCAGCGGCAGCTTGACCGGTATGCCGGTTTCATCCTCAAGATCTTCTTCCAGATCCTCCAAAGTCGCCTGCAATGCCTTGGGGTTCAGTCCCAGGTTGTTGCCGGTTTTCTTTAACTTGGCGATAATCTCATTACAGTATTTTTGCCCCACCCCCACACTGTCCAGCACCTCGCGGGCCGCCATGGAGATTTCAGCCGTATCAATTCCGTAAGGACACGCAACCGAACACCGCCGGCACTGGGAGCACTGGTGGTAATATGTATACCACTCGTCCAGCACCTCTTTGGTCAGGTCACGGGCCCCCACCAGCCACGGGAAATACTTGCCCGCAAAAGTGAAATAACGCCGATAGACCGAACGCAACAAATCCTGACGCGCCACCGGCATGTTTTTGGGATCACCCGTGCCAAGGAAATAATGACACTTGTCGGTACACGCACCGCATTTCACACACGTATCCAGATAGACCTGAAAGGCGCGGTTTTTCTTCGCGAGTTCCCCGATTTTGGCAATGGCGACTTCCTGCCAGTTATCCAGCAATTCACCAGGGAAGCCCAGATCCTCATTATGTTCAGGATGGGCGGCAAACGACTTGACGTCCGCCATCGCGCCACATTCAATTTTGGGAACCGCATGTGGATCACCAACAAATTTGGGGCTTTTTCCTGTATTGATATCAAGCGCAACCATCGGATCAGCCCTCCTTTTTTTGCTCAATGTCTTCGGGGAGCGGCGGCAGGTTTCTCGCCCATTTTACTTCATGGCGAAACTCGCGCGCATTATCCACCTGCGTACGCGAGGGGGCAAAAAACAATCCCGGCGCATGCATCAGTTTTGAAACGGGGAAAATAATCATCAGCAAAGCCACCGACCCCACATGGATCAGCAAAATCGGGCTGGATGGAATTTCAAGAATCTGGAAATTCAGCAACCCGATAAAATAGGCTTTTACCTGAACAATATCAGTATGCTCCACATACTTCATCAGCATGCCCGTTCCTGCAATACCAATCAGCAATATCAACATCAGATAATCGGAGGGGCTTGAAATATATCGAATGCGTTCCTGCACTATCCGGCGCAGCAACAGTCCGCCCAACCCCGCCAACATGGCAAATCCGGCATATATGCCAAAGGGTTGAACAATTTCTACCCACCACCATACGGGTTGGGTGAAGTAGCGCAGATGGCGCAGCAACACCACCAGCATGCCAAAATGGAACAGATACCCGAACACCCAGATCCACTTGTTGGATTTGAACAGGCTTTCAAACAGCACCACTTCGCGCACCATTCTGAACACGACGCCGGTGCGGGTGCGCGGCGCGGGAGATACAGGGATTTTTAGCGGTGCCGGTGTTCGGGCATAACGAAACACCTTATAGCCAACACCGACAACAAGCAGAATGCTCGCAATGTAAAACAAACCAGCGTAAAACGCAGAAATCACGTTCTTCCTCCCCAGCACCAAGCCGCCACCGCCCGAAAATGGCGACCTGAAATCCGCTTCAACTCCCGCGGGCATTTTGTCATGCCCTTACGGGTAAAAATCGGGCAGTAAACTGTTTGGCTTTATACGCAGCCAGTTGGTTTTGGCAGACCGGCAATCTTACAAGCCTGTTTGGCTGGCCCATAGGGAAACAGCTCATACATATACTTGTTGTTGCCAACTTCCGGACCAAGTTTTTTCTTGATCGCCTTGATCAAAACCCGCACAGCAGGCGCGATCTGGTATTCTTCGTAATATTCACGCAAAAAATTCACGACGGCCCAGTGCTCGTCGCCCATTTCAACCTCTTCAACCCCGGCAATAACCTTGGCAAGATCTTCACTCCACTCACTCAAATTGGTGATGTAGCCTTCTTCATCATGCTCGATCGTTACACCATTCACTTCATATGACATCTATAGTTCCTTCATCTATGGCCCCACACAAGTGAGGCGTTCGTATTACAACCAGTTTTGTGTTCGTTCAGTATTTGCCGCCAGATCAACAAATCCGGCATAGTCAACAAGGGCAACGCCCTCCAGCAGCCGGGCACTGTCAATACCGCGAGCCGCCACATCCGCATCCAGGGCATAAACGGAAACATCAGCCCCCAGCTCGGCAACGGTATCACTCAGCGCAGTGCCTGACATGGCCCCATATACACCATCCTCAAACAACAGGACAGAATCGCCCTTTTTAACATGCCTGAGGCAGCTCAACAGCGCCTGATCTTGAAATGGTGATCTGTTTACAGTGTGCAAAGTAGCCATTTTTTCTTCCTAAAAACTCAGGATTACGTCTTGTTCGGCCATCAGACTGGCCATTTGATCGCGCGAAACAACGATAATTGAAGGCTTTTCAGCATAATCATCGTCTTCGTCTTCATACTGAATGTCCTGCAGGTCATCCAGAGTCAAACCTCGCTCGTCGAGCGATTCCTGCTCAACATAAAGTTTTGTCACCTCATAATCCCCAAGCGCGCGATAGGTGGGGGAAAAGTTTTTCAAACCGGTTCCCTTGGTATCCTGACCCTTGGTCAACTGGAACACGCCGTCATCCAGAAAGGCCATTGCCACATCCTGATCGAACGCAGCCCCGATCAACACAACCTCCAGGCTTTCCTGCGCATAAATCGTGCCATAGGGGGCCTTGCGGTTTACATAGAGGAATTTTTTTACTTCATCATCACTCATAATATTTCCCCTTAATCGCCAAACGTTATCGTGCGATCAGCTTCAATGCCCATCTCGATCAATTGCCCAAGGCCGGAAATTCTAAAACCTTCAGCAATATTGTCAGCATCCTTGCCCTGGCGTTTTGCTTCATTCTCATCCAGAAGTCCGCGACGCTGCGCCGCCGCGATACAAATCACCAGATCCAATTCATGCTCTTTTGCAAGTGCACTCCACTGCTCCTGAATTTGCCGGTCATCCTGAGGGGGAATGGTCAAACGGGTGCCCACATTTACCCCGTCATGATAAAAGAACACCCGCGAAACCTCATGCCCTTTTGCAAGGGCCGCCTTCACGAAATTATAAGCAGAATCAGAAGCCTGATGCGTATAAGGCCCCTCATTTACAACAATACCGAATTTCACTTTGATCAGTCCTTTAGAAGTGGATATGGGCAGAGTGGTTCATGGTGTGACGTGCGCCGGTCCATGTATCCAGGTGATGTTTGGTAAAGGCCATATCGGTCATTTCAAAGAAACGATTCCAACCGATACGCTCGATCCATTCCCCGATACGCTCCCAATGTTTGGCATCCGCCTTATAGGCTTCGATAATCTTGCGCACCACAGCGGTAACTTCAGGCCAATGAGGCGCATTATTGGGCAGATTTGCCACCACCAGCTTATGGAATGTTGGTTTGGAACGCGCATTGGCGTGCTTGCCCCCCACCCAGATTGCAATTTTTGTCGACTCGTTTGAGTTGATCTGCATCGGCGGGCAAGGAGGATAACACGCACCGCAACACACACATTTCTTTTCGTCAATTTCAAGCGAGGGCTTGCCATCAACCATTGCCGGACGAATGGCTGCCACCGGGCAACGCGCAACAACGGCAGGACGTTCGCAAACATTGGCCACCAGATCATGATTGATTTTGGGAGGCTTGGTATATTGCACGTTGATGGCAATATCCCCCTGCCCGCCACAGTTGATCTGACAGCATGAAGTGGTGATGCGCACACGGTTTGGCATACGCTCCTGCACAAATTCCTTATGCAGGTAATCCATCAGGCTTTTAACAACACCCGAAGCGTCAGTGCCGGGAATGTCGCAGTGCAGCCAGCCTTGCGTATGGGAGATCATGGAAACTGAAGCACCGGTGCCGCCAACGGGGAAACCTTCTGCATTCAGCGCCTCAATCAGCGGCTCGACCTTGGCCTGATCCGCCACCAGATATTCAATATTGGAACGCGTGGTGAAGCGAATGTGTCCATCGGCAAACTTATCCCCGATATCACACAATTTGCGAATGGTGAAAACGTCCATCTGACGCTGCGTCCCCGCCCGAACGGTAAAAATATCGTCGCCGCTCTTGCTCACATGGCGCAACACGCCGGCCCGGGGGCGTTCATGCCAGTCCCAGTTGCCGTGATTCGCCCTGAGAACCGGATGCATATACTGATGGTGATCCGGTACACCGACCTCATCCGCAACTCTTGGTTTTTCTTGTGTGCTAGACATTTATTTCCTCCTGGTAGCCCCGATATTCAAATCAGAAGCCGATCCTTAACAACCCTAATTTAAGCGCCTGTTGGTTAAAACGGGCTATTCGTCATTAACAGCCAAACCCTCTTCACGGGCCTTGCGCTCAAACCACTTCTCAGCCTCTTCATCAAAATCATCGGTGCGGACATAGCTTGATGTGCGCGGATGATTGACCATATTGGGGTCCGCCGGAACGCCAACAGCCTCAAGAAATGCCGGCATGCCGATGCGATCAATAGTTTCCCCGATACGCTCGTGCTCCAGCGCATTATCGGCAAAAAACTCGATGCAGGTTTCTGCAAAATCTTCAAGTTTTTCCAAGTCTTCTTCTGTTTCCAGCTTGATGAAAGGCAGTACCATCGTTCCCATCAGGTCGCCCACCTTAAGCGAGCGCTTGCCCCCGATCATCACCGATGCCCCGCGATCATCCCCCGGGGACAAAGCTGTGGTCATAACATTGATACAGTGCATGCAGCGCACACAACTGCTATTGTCCACTTCAAGCGTGTCATCATCGTTCAGGGACAATGCACGGGTGGGGCACATGGAAATCACGGTGTCGATTGTATATTTGCGCCCAACCTTGGCAACGTGAGCCTTTACGGCCTCCTGATTCACCTTCATGTCATCGCGCCAGGTGCCGATAACAGCAAAATCGGAGCGGTGAATGGCATTCACACAATCGTTGCCACACCCTGAAAATTTGAACTTGAACTTATAAGGCAGAGACGGACGGTGCATTTCATCAAGGAACTTGTTGATAATTCTGCGGTGCACCTTCCCCTCGTCATAACAGGATTGCTCACAACGCGCCCGCCCCACGCAACTCATGGCTGTACGCAAAGCCGGCCCGGCACCTCCAAGATCAAAGCCCAGTTCATTGAGCGCATCAAATGCTTTTTGTGTATTTTCCGTTGTGCACCCCTGGAACATGATATCCCCGGACTGCCCGTGAAAAGCAATCAGGCCCGAACCGTGCTCTTCCCAGATGTCGCACATTTTACGCAATATTTCTGTCGTATAATGAAACCCCGGAGGCGGCATAACACGCAAGGTGTGAAATTCTTTTGATTCAGGAAACTGATCCGCAACTTCTGAATAGCGCGGGATAATCCCCCCCCCATATCCAAATACGGAAACAACGCCGCCTTTCCAGTAGCCCTTGCGATTTTCATAGGAATGTTCAAGCTGACCCAAAAGGTCATTCATAACGGGCGCATATTGTTCGCCCTCGGCATCCCGCAGCCTTTTAAGACCAGTTACAAAACTCGGCCAAGGACCATCTTCCAGCTCATCAAGCATTGGAGTTGGGTGTGATCCATTCCCTTTTCCCGGATTATCCATCGTTTAAACTAGCCTCCCGTTTGAACGTCCCAGCGGTTGTAAACCATTAGCGACGTGTAAGCTGAACAAGATTAAAGCACCTACCCGAATACGGATTTTCGTCCTAAAAAAAACGAACGGTTGCTCCTCTCCCATTCTCCTATATTTCTCCATCAAGAATGGCCTCACGGACACATTCAAGAATTTATATGTATAACACATTCCCTTTTTTGTATATATAGAAATTGCCCGAAATATGTGAATACTGGCTTCAAGAGTTCGTTTTGTCAGAAAAATTCTTACAAACCAAACACTTAGAAAAATATTTGGAAGGTTTCAGAGTGAACAACAACACGAAAACGGCCCATATTTCTACAAAAACGCCTAACCATTGGGACCTGGACGCACCAAAAATTTATGCCAGATGGCGAGAAAACAAACTGCGCCAAAGCCAGGAAATGGCAAATGCTGAGTCGCTCGTTATCCGCGATCTTGCCAAACCGGATGAAAACGAAATGCGCGCATTGATTGAAAGTTGCGCCAAAACCAACATGGCGCTTTATGAGGCGCCCAATGCCGCAGATCAGCACCCGGATGACACACGTTTGGCCCTGCGCAGCTTTTCTGAACAAATGGATTTGAAAATAGCAGAAGACCATCGCTCGGCAGGCAAAAACGGCGTGGTGGCCCTCACCGTTTCGCAAGCCCCCAGCCAGCGCGGCTACCTTCCCTATTCCCAGCGCCCGATGAACTGGCACACCGATGGCTATTATAACGCGCCTGATCAGCAAATCCGCGCCATGGTATTACACTGCGTCAACCCGGCCCGATCCGGGGGGCAAAATCAGTTTCTTGATTGCGAAATTGCCTATATTCGCCTGCGCGACCACAATCCCGCATTCATTCATGCGCTGATGCACCCTCAGGCAATGACAATTCCTGAAAACAAAACTGATGATGGTGAGTTTCGCCCCGCCAGCATCGGCCCGGTGTTCTCCGTTGATAAAAACAACCACCTTGCCATGCGTTATACTGCGCGCACCCGCTCGATCGCATGGCGTCAGGACGAAGATACGCAGGCGGCCGTGCGGTTTCTGCAAAATCTGCTTGAAAACGGCGATCCCTTCACAAAAACTGCAACCCTGAAGGCAGGTCAGGGTATTTTGTGCAATAACTCGCTGCATAACAGAACCGGGTTTGACCCGGAAAAAGATCGCAGCAGCGATCGTTTGATGTTTAGAATACGTTTCCACAACCGAGTAAAAGGAACCTGATCATCATGGCAAAACTGAGTGATTTGATTATCCAGCATCCAGAAGTCGACAATTTCGCCGCACTGGAAAATCTGGTGGCCCATGCGGGGGAATCCGGGATCATGTTTTTGGAATTTGATCTTAAACCCGATTATAAAGACACCCCAAAAAAATGGGAATGGAAACTGGAGGCCGCTTTCACCCGTGGGATACAATATGACTGAGGAAATAATCAAAGACCGTTCGGATCATGACCTCCCCTATGGCCGCAAACTCAATTTCAAAGAGGTCACGCAGGCCGATGGCTTTGCACTTTTGCGCATGACCATCCGCGAGGGTCGCCGGTTCACCATCATTGATCTGGATAAAAATTCGGCTAAAGCCCTGAGCGCAGATCTCGCCGATTGGGCTGAAAACACTTCCTCCGCGACCAACCAAAACTAGTTCAACAAAAGGCACGCATAAAGCAAATGGATTTCCTTCCCGTATTTCTGAATATTCAAGGCAAAACAGTGCTGGTGGACGGCGGCGGCACGGTGGCGGCAAGGCGCGTTGAAAGCGCCCTTAAGGCCGGGGCAAATGTCATTGTGTTTGATCCCCGGCTGGGCGAGGAGTTTTCGCCCCTGTTGGGTCACGCCAACCTGACCCATCAAAAACGCCTGCCACAAGAATCAGATTTTGAGGGCATCATCATCGCCTATGGTGCCTCCGAAGAGGCGGCCCGCGACAAATTTCTGGCACAAACGGCGCGCGAAAAAAATATTCTGGTCAACGTTGCCGATGTATTTGAATATTGCGATTTCATCACCCCTTCAGTTGTGGATCGCAGTCCCCTTGTTGTTGCCATTTCATCATCGGGCACCGCACCGGTCATTGCCCGCATCATGCGCGCCCGTATTGAATCGCTCATTCCCGCCACCTATGGGCGGCTGGCTGAATTTCTGGGTGGATTTCGTCAGGCCGTTGCCAACAAGATTTCAAGTTCCGCCAACAGGCGTCATTTTTGGGAACGTGTGATCGATGGTCCCGTCGGCGACCTGTTTCTGGCCGGGGATCAAAAAAACGCGGAACAGCGTCTGATCTCCTCCCTTGATACAGCCAGCGACAACGGGCAGGACTCAAAAGCCAGCACCGGCGAAGTATATCTGGTTGGCGCCGGCCCCGGCGACCCCGATCTTTTGACATTTCGCGCCTTGAGATTGATGCAGCGCGCTGATGTTGTTTTATATGACCGCCTGGTCAGCAACGACATTCTCACACTGGTCCGGCGCGATGCCGAACGGATAAATGTGGGCAAACGTCCCAAAAACCACACGATGGATCAGGGGGACATTTCCCAGCTACTGGCCGATCTGGCTTTGCAGGGCAAACGTGTTTTGCGCCTGAAAGGAGGGGACCCGTTTGTGTTCGGGCGCGGGGGCGAAGAAATTGAAAAGCTGGGGCAGCACAATATCCCCTTTCAGGTTGTCCCCGGCATCACCGCCTCCATCGGCGCCGCTTCTTATGCGGGCATTCCCCTCACCCATCGTGATCACGCCCAGTCCTGTGTTTTTATCACCGCTCACGGCAAAGATGGCATTTTGGATCTGGATTGGGAAACCCTGCTGCGCCCCTCCCAAACGGTGGCCATTTATATGGGCCTGTCAAACCTTGAGCAATTGGCAAAAGAATTTGTCGCCCACGGCGCTGACCCTGATGTGCCCGCCGCACTGGTTGAAAATGCCACCTGCGCCAGCCAGCAGGTTGTAATCGGCACAGTCAAGACCCTGTATGATGAAGCCACCAAAGCAAATGTCACTGGCCCCTCCATCATCATTATTGGCGACGTGGTCAAACTTCACCCGCAACTGAAATGGATAACCCCCACTCAAAAAGACACCCACGCCATGAGCCTTCAGGCCCAAAAACGATTGTGAGCAACCCCGGTTGCGTACGCCGTTTGTCAACATAAAGAAGAAAGACAATGTCCGATCAGACGCAAAAACCATCGCCACCGGATTCGGCACGCATGCTGGATAATGCCCAGTCCACCACAGATTTTCTCAAATCCATAGCCCATGCCGGACGTTTGATGATCCTGTGTCGGTTGAGCGAAGGCCCCGCCAGCGTGGCCGAGTTGGAAGAAACCCTGACCGCCCCCCAAACATCGGTCTCAAAACAGCTGGCCCGCTTGCGTCAGGAGGGGTTGGTTGAGTTCAGGCGCGAGGGGCGTTCAATCATCTATTCCTTGTCCGACGAACGCGCGCGCGAACTTGTCGGCACGCTTTACAAGCTATTTTGTGAACCCAAAAACCAATGTGAACCTTAGTCTTCAGGGATTTCTATACTTTTCCTGTGCGCCCGAATG
>WFOP01000111.1 GCA_015487985.1 Hyphomicrobiales bacterium | reverse complement strand
TTTTCAGCGATAAGAATGGCAACGAAACGGATCTGTTTTTAAGCTATATTGCGGGACAGCAAACCTACATTCCAAATGCCATTTGCCTGTTTGCCCCTTATGTGAATTCCTACCGGCGTTTTGTCGCCAAAGGCTCCGCCCCGATAAATCTGGAGTGGGGAGCCGATAATCGTACCACCGGCATTCGTATTCCCATTTCAAAACCGGCGGCCCGGCGGGTGGAAAACCGGGTGGTGGGCATGGATTCAAATCCATATCTGGCGTTGGCGGCTTCGTTGGCCTGCGGGTATCTGGGGATGAAGAAGGGCCTGACCCC
Source organism: Hyphomicrobiales bacterium (assembly GCA_015487985.1). GTDB lineage: Bacteria > Pseudomonadota > Alphaproteobacteria > Rhizobiales > Devosiaceae > DROE01. Next base: position 1,947 of record WFOP01000111.1, on the reverse strand, counting down.
GCGTAAATCCCAACAGGGCGAAGCCTATGACAAGCCGCGCGACTTGCCCCGTTCCCTGCATGGGGGGCTGGACCTGTTTGATGGCGCCCCCGAGCTGAGTAAAGTTTTGGGCGAAGAATTTTGTGCTGTTTATAAGGCCATCAAGCGCCATGAAGCCGAAGCGTTTCTTGAAGTCATCAGCCCCTGGGAACGCGAACACCTGTTGCTCAACGTTTAAGAGGCGTCAATGGACCTGCTCACCACCAATGACAAACAGGGGGAACATCCTGCTTCCTATTATGCCGCTTCAGCGAATGCGCTGGATCGGTTTGCCCCCCTGAAGGGGGATCAAAGCTGCGATGTGTGCGTGATTGGCGGCGGCTATACCGGCCTGTCAACGGCGCTTCATCTGGCCCAAAACGGCTTTGATGTTATTCTGCTTGAGGCGCAGCGCATCGGGTTTGGCGCATCGGGACGAAATGGCGGGCAGGTAGGCTCGGGCCAGCGGCTCGAACAAAATGATCTGGAAAAAATGCTGGGAAAACCCCGCGCCCATCAGCTTTGGGAACTGGCGGAGGAAAGCAAAGCAACGGTTCGCAATCTGATTGGCGAACATAAAATTGAATGCGGTTACAAGCCCGGCGTCCTGCACACCGAATTGGCACCAAAAAATGTGCGCCACACGGCGCAATATATTGAAAAGCTGCAAAATGAATATAGATATGAGCAGATTGAGTTCTTTGATCGCAAACAGGTTTGCGATGCGCTTGGTACGTCCGCCTATTGGGGCGGGTCAATGGACTGGGGGGCAGGGCACCTGCACCCCCTTAACTTTGCCATTGGTCTGGCAAAGGCCTGTGTAAAAGCAGGTGTGCGCATTTTTGAACAATCCCGCGTGAGTGACATATCCCATGGCGATCCGGCAAAAGTGACAACACAAAATGGCGCGGTGAAGGCAAATTTTGTGGCGCTGGGGGCCAACGGTTATTTGGGGAATCTTGAACCCACAGTGGCCAACCGGGTGATGCCCATCAACAATTTTATTGTCGCCACCGAGCCGTTGGGGGAAAAGCAGGCCCGCGCGCTGATCCGCGACAATGTGGCGGTTGCCGACAGCAAATTTGTGGTCAATTATTTCCGCCTGTCCGATGACAATCGCCTGCTGTTTGGCGGCGGGGAAAGCTATGGCTATAAGTTCCCCTCAGATATTGCCAGCAAGGCACGCACCCCCATGCTTCAGATCTTTCCCCAGCTTGCGGACACAAAAATAGATTTTGCATGGGGTGGAACGCTGGCCATCACCATGAACCGCATGCCAGATTTTCGGCGACTGGCCCCCAATATATTTTCCGCCTCAGGCTATTCCGGCCACGGGGTTGCCATGGCAACGCTTGCCGGAAAACTGATGTCCGAGGCCATTTGTGGCACCGCAACAAGATTTGATATAATGGCGGACGTGCCCGGGCGCTCTTTCCCCGGAGGGGCCATGATGCGCTCGCCACTATTGGCGCTGGCCATGAGCTGGTATTCGTTTCGAGATCGCATGTAGGGAATTGATGACGACTTAATTAAGTCGGGGAATTAGTCCCGGACGCGTCAGCAATTGCATTTCAGGGGCCTGCCCGCTGGCCAGCAAGAACATGCCAAAAACAGGGTCCGCCATGCTCAGACGCCAGTCAATATCCGGCGCAGATTTCTGGCAGTGGGGAAGCAGAATTTTTCCCAGCCCACCACTGATATAAATCATGTTTGAATCAGGGGTTCGCAAAACCTGAGCAACGCGACATATCTGCCTGGCAGCATGTGCCAGCAGGTGCCGGCAATAATCATCTCCCCCCTTTGCCCCCTCGACAATCAACGGCGCAAGCCGGCCAAAATCCCCCGGCCTGGCCGCGCGCTGCCAGCCCATTATGTCTTGAGTGCCCGGGCCGGTGATTTTGAGAACTTTTGCAATCAGCGTTTCCGGGA
>WFOP01000110.1 GCA_015487985.1 Hyphomicrobiales bacterium | reverse complement strand
ATGCGGTGCCTCAGGATATGGAACTGCCCGGCGATCTGGCAGATCGTTTGCTTGAAACCGCCGGCGCCGATGCCATTGTTTTCAGGCGCGATGGTCAAAGCCAGTTACTGGAGCGCTCTGATGTGAAAATGCCCAGTTCCGTGGTTACAGCCGATACCCGTCAGCGCAATCCCCTAGCCCTTATTGCCGGAGGCCTGGATGTTCTGGTTTTTGGTGGCGGGCGCACCCTGCGCATAATTGGGGCAACGCCAGAAACCGGCGGCGATGTGATCGAAATCATCATGCCCGAGGCCCCCTTGCGTGATGCCCTGATGGTTTATGCACTAAATATCTTCTTTCTTTCCATCTTGATTGCGGGGATGACTGCCGGCGCTATTTTCCTGTTCCTGAACGGGCTGCTGATCAAGCCTATCCAGCACATCACGGCAAACATGGTTGCTTTTCGCTCTGCCCCGGAAAACGCATCGCTGATTATTTCCTCCTCCAATCGCAAGGACGAAATCGGTATCATGCTGCGGGAGTTGGAGGGCATGGAAAGCAATATATTTTCCATGCTTGGCCAGCGCCGGCATTTGGCGGACCTTGGTTTGGCGGTGGCAAAAATCAATCATGATTTACGCAATACGCTTTCTTCGGCGCAATTGCTTTCCGATCAGGTGGCCACTCTTGAAGACCCCCAGGTGCAAAGACTTGCCCCCCGCCTGGTGCACACACTGGATAAAGCCATCGGTTTTGTTCAGTCGGTTATTGATTATGGCCGCCAGAGCACCGTGCCGCCAAAGCCGCAACTGGTAGACCTGCACGCATTGATTGATGAAGCCGCATTTGACGCCGGTCTTGCCGGCCATCCCCGGATTTCCCTGAAAAACAAAGTGCCCGATGCAGTGTCAATATTTGTTGATCCCGACCAGATGGCGCGGGTGATGCTCAACCTGATGAAGAACGCCCGCGAAGCACTCGAGAGCGTGGGCTCTGAACATGAACTACCCCAGATATGTATAGATTATGCTGAGGACCCTGTTTGCTTTACCGTTGGCATTTCTGACAATGGTCCCGGACTTCCCCCCCGCGCACTGGACAATCTGTTTGTCGCATTTGAAGGCTCTGCACGCGCCGGTGGCACCGGTTTGGGCCTGGCTATCGCCCGCGAGATTATCGAGGCCCACGGGGGGAAGCTGAGTCATGTCGAGCAGCAGAACGGCACCCGGTTTGAAATTCGGCTTCCCCGGAGCAAACGCCTGAGCTGAACAGGTTTTTAATTCGCAAAAATTTTCACAATTGCACCTATTTGACAAAACCAGCCCTTGCATCGTGCACCGGGTCGGTATAATGCTTGCGCCGCCCTGTCCGTCATATGGCCAAGGCATGCGCGCTCGTAGCTCAGCTGGATAGAGTACTTGACTACGAATCAAGGGGTCGGGAGTTCGAATCTTCCCGAGCGCGCCATTGTTATATCTCGCGCAAATTCGCTTTGCTCATGCTTCAATGGGGCGCCGGACGACCGGAGGCTTGCGTTGAAGCTCGTTGGCACGTTCGAAGTTTCTCCTTCGAGATGCGCCATTGTTATATCTCGCACTGATTTTTCTTCCCCTGCGCGGCAATGACATTACATTGGATTTCCTGCAAGGGCGGGTTGTTCCTGTCAGCAAGGTATTTGCCAGTCCGTCAAAAAAAATGGCCGGCAATGCCGACCATTAAAACTTGTTACTTGTGATAAAGAATCAGATCACAACGATTGGTGTCTTGTCCGGTACACGGTTGTAAAGATCAATGACATCCTGATGCAACAGGCGAACACAGCCGCTTGAAACAGCAAACCCGATGGACTGGGCATCTCCTGTTCCATGCAGGCGATAAAGCGTGTCGCGGCCATTTTGATAGATATACAAAGCGCGCGCGCCAAGGGGATTTTCAAGGGATGGCGGCATACCGCCTCGCCATTCTTCCAGTTCAGGCTCCCGTTCGATCATTTCGCTTGGCGGCGTCCAGGTTGGCCACATTTTCTTGTGATTGATCAATGCCCGCCCCGACCATTCAAATCCGGCGCGGCCAATACCAATGCCATAGCGAATGGCTTTGCCTTCGGGCAAGGTCAAAAACAGAACTTTCTGGGCGGTATCAACAATGACCGTACCGGGCATTTCGTTGGTTTGATATTCGCCAAAGCGTCTGAGATAGGCAGGGTCGATCAAGCGCAGATCAACAGCGGGGATCGGAAAACGCTCGTTTGGCATAGGGCCATACATTTCATGGTATTTTAGAGCTTCAGCTTCTTGCTCTTCCCTTGTTGCGGCCATGGCAAAACCGGGCAGGCTGGCCCCGGTGAGCGCGCAGGCGGCCCCCAGGATAAATGAACGTCGAGAGGTAGTCAGGTAATGTCTCATCTTTGAGGACTCCGTTGCACACTCTTTTGTGGTGATTGCCACTTTCAGGGTCTGCATTAGTTTGTTGGTATGTTTATATGTTGGTACAAAATCGCAGGTTTATCGGATCACACGCTACGCCGGGGTGGCCCAAGAATCGGCGAAGGGAAATCCCGTTTCAAAAAATCTCTTCTCTTCATAAAAAATTCTTGAGCGTTCAACAACCCGATTCTTTGCAATTTTGGTCCCAAGGGCAAAAAATCCATGCCATTGCATGTTTGTACACACTTTGTAACACCGTTTTGGATGTCAAATGCTGAAATCCCGGCCTGCTGTTGCACCGGATCAAACTGAACATCAGGCACACTATAGCCGGAGGTGCTCACCTCCAGCTGTGCGGATACGACCGGCCCGGAGACCAGAAGTGAAAATATCAAAACAGTCAAAGCCAGAATTTTCTGCATAACATTCGCATACATCAAAATGTGCCTTTAGAATATGGCCGTTAACTTCACAATGGTGTTAGCACCCGTCGATAGAACATGGCCCTATTCATCCTTGTCCAGCAAATAAAGGGCCATGTCCCGGAGATGCTCGGTCAGCAGGTAAGATGTGCCATCGCGAACAACCTTGGCCATGCTGCCCCCAAACACATCTCCATCGGGTGTAACCCCGGTCCGCAGGGCACCCGCCAGCGTTTCAACACTCCATCCCTGTTTTATCAGGTCCTCAGCGGTGATTGAAGGGGATTTCCCCCCGTCCAGCATCGTTGGATTGCCCGCCAGAACGGCATTGGGATCCATGCCCCCAAACACGTTGCGCGGTGTATGGCAGGCCGCACAATGGGCGGGGCCTTCCACCATATATTTACCCCGGTTCCAGCTTTCAGAACGGCTTGGGTCCGGCTCATAAACATAGGGCTGCGCAAAAAACGTCCGCCAGACTTTCAGCCCTTCACGAATGGTGACCGGAAAGCCCGTGTCGTGTTCTATGGAGGGAGTTGCAGATGCGGGAACGTTTTTCAGCGCCGCCCAGATATCGTTGATATCCCGGTCGGTCAGGGCGCCGTAAAACTCAAATGGAAACGAAGGATAATAGCTGTGCCCTTCTGGTGAAACCCCCTGACGTACGGCCCGGGTAAACTGTGCCAAAGTCCAGCGCCCGATTCCGTTTTCCAGATCAGGTGTGATGTTGGGGGAATAAAATGTGCCAAAGTCAGAGCGCAAAGGAACGCCGCCGGCCAGCGGGGGACCTTCTTTTGACGTGTGGCAGGCAACGCAGCCCGAAAGACGCGCCAGATAGGCGCCCCGTTTTGCATCACCTGGAATTTGTGAAATGGAAACCTCTTCAGGCAGGGGCCACAATTGCAGTGTGGCAAACATGCCCCCCCCGGTGAGGAGCAGCAAAACAATGATCAGAATAAATCGCATGATATCACCGCCGAAATGCTAAGTGGCAAGCCGCGCAGGTCGCCGAAATATCAGCATAAACCGCTTGCGGGCTGCGTGGAACCGGGGCCGCGTTTACAACCGGGGCCGTTTGTGTGGCCTGAGCCAACTCGCTTCGTCGCTGTTCCCAGGTCTTGATGCCCAGCAACAGGTCGGTATCAAGTTTTTCCCATTCGGAAAGTTCTGGAACGGCGGGCACACTTGCATCAACCACCACGGGAGTTGCTGAGGCATACTCAAGGGAGGCGGAAAATTCCCGGCCATATTTTTCCAGATCCGCAGCGAGTTTTTCAAACTCATTCCAGCGCTCCCAGATGGCAGGAATTGCCTCTGAGGGGCCGCTGATACTGTCTGGGGGGAACAAATCCGACATTGCGGCTCCCCCATGTTGTGTAATGATTTCAGAGGCCGCTTTTGCCGCACCAGGATCAAGCTCGGTAATGCCTGAAAACATCGGGTTGAGGATTTTGATCTGGTTGCCCAGCATTACCATGCCATCCATTCGCTGCTTGATAACACCGGTGGCCCCGGTGTGGGAAATGGCGGTGGCGATGGTAAAAATAGTTAGCAGTCCGGCCACAAGCCAGACAATAATTGGTCTGTTCATTGGAAGTCTATCCTAATCCAAATATCATAATGCGCATGAATTTTATTCATGCAAATGAATACGGATCAGGCCCGGGGAGGAGGCGGGTCGAAGGGGAGGTGATTTTGCGTCGCAGATATCACCCTTGCCAATTCAAAACGTTCTTTTTTATGTCGCACAATCGGGAATTGGACAGAAATTGAAACTACACAATATGAGCCGCAATGAATCATGTTCTCAGTGTTTTGAGACGCGTTGCCCGAGTGGGTATGTGTGTCTTCGACCTGAGCAATAACCGTATCTGACATGTTCACATCACCTAATTCCCCCGCATGGGAGAACACGGATGTAACCAGTATCATTGCAAGAATACCAACAATGTTCAGCCAGAAGCGCAGCAAATCCAAATCCTGTACGTATCGTTATTTGTGGTTTATCTATTGATCAGCGCAAAATTATGTTTGCGCCAGACCTGTTTGTCAGATGTTGTTTGCCCTTTGCAAGGCGCGGATATAGGTAACAATTTCCGCCACATCGCGCTGTGATACACCCGGCATTGCAGGCATGTCACCAAATGTCCAGTGGTGGGCCCTTACACCGTTTTGCACAGCGGCAAAAAAAGCACCGTCCGCATGGTGATTTGGTGCATAGATGCGATGCATAAATGGCGGCGCCACGCCTTCCTGTCCCGCCCCATTGACCCCGTGACAAGCAGCACAATTGGCAATGTATTTCTCTTCTCCCGCCTTTTCAGCAACGGAAAGTTCAGGGACAATAACGCTCGCCATTGCAGGCCCGCTTCCCGGTGTTGCCGGGGGCGACTGCAAATAGAACAACAGGACAATCACACCCACCAGGCCGGCTGCGAAAATCCACATGGATTTATATTGCATTCCTTTTCCTTTCATTTGAAAAAACAGGCTCGAACCGTTCGAGCCTGCCGTTTTCTTGTATCCATCTCATCGGGCAATTACGAGTAACATCTGTGTAATTGGAAAGGGAGCACCTGAATATATTCACTCTTGAGTGAAAAGACGTGTATTGTCTGTGAAGGCCCCCTAAAATAGCGGGCATTGTTGTGCCTTAAATGAAAATCAGGAATTATCATCAGGAATTATCATAATGCAAGCGGCTTCAAGGGTTCTGAATTTCTGGTTTGAACAACATTCCCGGGAGGACTGGTTTGGCTTAAACCCTCAGTTTGATGCGCTGTTGCGGGACACCTTTTTTGATCTGTATGGCAAAGTTGTCGCCGGTGAGGCAAGTCAGTGGCGCAACTCCCCTGAGGGGCGTGTTGCGGAGATTATCGTGCTGGATCAGTTTTCACGCCAGTTTTTTCGCGGGGAGGCCAGAGCGTTTGCAACGGATGGCATGTCCCTTGTTCTGGCGCAGGAACTGGTTGCCTCGGGTCAGGATAAAACCCTGACCCCGGATCAGCGGTTTTTCGCCTATTTGCCTTTCATGCACTCTGAGTCCCTGGTTGTCCACGAAACTGCCGTGAAGCTGTTTACCGAGCTTGGCGACGAAGAAACACTGAAGTTTGAAATGGCCCATCTTGATGTGCTTAAGGAATTTGGACGCTATCCCAAACGCAACGCTGCGTTGGGTCGCATTTCCACCCCCGGGGAAATTGCCTATATCCAGGGGCGCGACGGCCAGCACTTTTAGTCAGGGCACATGCAGGCAGGGTATATGGCTTTTTGCCAACTCCGGCCAAGGCGCTGTTTATTCTTCAATATCTGATTGCGCCAGAAACTGAGGGGCCGACATAAGAATGCTTTGGTCCAGATCCCGCACCAGTGCCACGTTTTTTTCCTCGTAATCCATGGCGTTGAGAACGCTGCCGATAATGGCAAGGCGTGCCCGTCGTTTATCATTGGCCCGCACCACCTGCCAGGGGGCAAAATCGGTGTGGGAACGGGTCAACAGTTCGTTGCGCGCTTCGCTATATTCATCCCATTTTTTGAGCGCCCTGAGATCAACAGGGGACAATTTCCATGCTTTAAGCGGATTGTGGCGGCGGTCGTGAAAGCGTTTGATCTGCATGGGCCGGGAAATGTTCAGCCAGAATTTGAACAGGAAAATGCCGTCATCTGTCAGCATCCGTTCAAAATTCGGCACTTCGGTGAAAAAGGCT